>NZ_JACJUV010000004.1 GCF_014218805.1 Teredinibacter franksiae
GGTCTGAAGGCAGAGGGTGCCTATATGACAATAGCAAAAGCCTTGAAGCAAACGGGCCGCCCGATTGTCCTCAGTATTTGTGAATGGGGTGACAACGACCCGTGGGATTGGGCTCCACCACTGGGGCAGTTATGGAGAACAACCGGCGATATCTACGCTTGCTTTGATTGTGAGTATGACCACGGAACTTGGTCGTCATGGGGTGTACTACAAATTTTGGATATGCAAGATGGATTGCGAAAACATGCCGGACCAGGTCGTTGGAATGATCCCGATATGATGGAAGTCGGCAATGGTATGACCACCGAAGAAGATCGTGCACATTTCTCTATGTGGGCCATGCTTGCTGCACCGCTTATCGCCGGTAACGATTTGCGCAATATGTCCGATGTTACACGAGATATATTGACGAATAAGGCCGTTATAGACGTGGACCAAGATAAGTTGGGCATTCAGGGATTTAAGTACTCAGGCAAAAAAAGTGTGAAGGGTGTAGATGTTTGGTTTAAACCGTTGGCCAATGATGAGTGGGCAATGGTCGCACTAAACCGCAACAAAGAGTCAACAAAGTTCAAGTTCCGCTGGCGTCATGAGGAAGTGAAAGATGAGCTTTCTAGCCGGGAAATAGATTTTAACAGCAGTATTTATAGCTGGCAGGACCTTTGGGCTAAATCCAATTCGGGTACAACGCGCGATGACTTGCTCGTAACCTTAAAGCCACACGATGTTTTCATGGTTAAATTGAAGTTTGACAAAGAGTGGAAGCATTAATATCTAACGTAGGGTGGGCAGGCTTCGTCTGCCCCAATTTTTGTCTAGATAACTAATCGATTTGGCGGGTAGTTTACGCTTGTGAAGCGCGTAAAATTATCGGAGCTGTTTTTTTTCGCGCGACTGCGTATGGCACATATCATCATTCGATAATAATTCATCGAGAACCCCCTTTTTGGATTATAGATAAGGACCTATGAGGTAAGCTCCGCTGGTTGTGAGGCTGTAAATGAGCCCAAGAAGTGCGGTGTCCGCCAGCAAACCATTTAATTCTTTCCCTCGAAAACGCAAAATATTGTTTGCTGCTTTCAGAGCAAATGGCAAAAGTACGGCTAAGGGAATAAGTGCGCTGATCAGGTTTGTTTTTGTATTCAATGTCGTAAATGCACAAATGTGTAAAATATAAGCCAGTGTTAATAAGCCTAGGTACAGGAATCGGCTATTGCGGTCGTTCAGTCGTACCGCGAGGGTACGTTTTCCGGCTTGCTCATCGGTGGGGATGTCACGAATATTGTTTACCAGCATGACCGCCGCCAAAATTAAGCCAAGGGAGCTTGAGAGCAAAAACAGCTGCAGGTTCAAGGTTTGTGTGTGCACATAAAAACTACCCAGTACCGCTATCCAGCCAAAAAATATTAATACGGCTATTTCCCCAAGCCCCATTGAGGCCAGCGGGGCTGGGCCCCCACTGTAGCCTAGCGCGGCCAAAATACAGAGCCCTCCAACACCCAGAAGTAAAAGGTCACTATGGGCAACCAAAATCAGCCCACAGGTAATACTTAACACCACAAAAAAGCCAATACCGGCGGCAACCATTGATGGCGAAGCCAAACCGGCTTGGGTTACCCGAATGGGGCCAAGCCGTGCGTTGTATCAACCCCATTTTTGCGTCGAAAAAATCATTCGCTAAGTTAACCGTTATTTGTAAAAACAGTGCGCAACCCAGAGCACAAAAAACCAGCAGCCAATTCAGTTGTTCTGCGGGCACGAAACTAGTGCCCAATATCACCGGGCTAAGGACGCTGGCAGGGTTTTTGGGCGAATGGCTAGCCAAAAGCTTCGTCCAAATTGCGCTGGGTTATCGGTCATGTATTTGTCCAATTTGAATGATTCGCTCGATTTCGCCTAACGGGCCGTCAAATTATATCGTCTATGAAAAGACAATAGCGAAAAATGCTTATTCGAATCACCAATGGCCAACAGGTACACGTTGAAATAGCCGTCCTTAATAATGTCCCGGAGATACCGCAATGAACTGGGCTTTCAATGCTGGATTTGCTGAGCGAGAGCCGATCTTGACAAACCGTGAACCTTTTCAGCCGTTGCAGGCGTTTTGTGGGTTAGAGGTACTAGGGGTTATCTCTTGGTAATGTGGCCCGTTGTTAGTAGGCAATTTGGAGATTCACATAGGAAATTCACAATAGGCGGCCATGCTCTTTTACGGCCAGGGGGCGGTTGACAAAAATAAGTCACAAATCTAAGCATTGCTTCGTGATCGTAAGTGCCGGTAAGCCTACAATGGCGGCACTTTATAGCCCTTTATTACAAGGACCATCGATGAAAGATTTACCTAAGCTAATTGCTGCTTGCTTCTGCTTTCTAATTTGCTCAAGCGTAGTAATGGCAGAGCAGGGTGAGGATGCCGGCCATCGACTCACGATTATAGATCCCTATGCCGACGTTCACTCTGGCCCCGGTCGTGGATACCCCGTATTTTACGCCATTGAGCAGGGCGAAACGGTCGATATTCTTGCGCGCCGCCCTGATTGGTATGAAATACGTTTACAGAACGGGCGAACCGGCTGGGTAAGTGCGGCTCAAATCTCTCGTACGATGCAGGAAACCGGTGAGCCCGCCGATCTACCCAGCGTCAGTTTTGGTGATTACCTAGAAAACAGTGTTCAGGTAGGCTTTTCGTTTGGCAGCTTTGCCGAGGGTGAGCTAGAGGGCTCTGATTTTTGGAGTGCTAACGCCGGTTACCGTTTTTTAAGTTGGCTGGCCGCAGAAGGCGAGTACGGTAAAGTATACGGTGAAGATATTCGCGGAGATTTTTACGGCTTAAACGCAATGTTGGAACCATTTTCACAATGGCGGCTTTCACCATACTTACTGTTGGGTGCAGGCAGTATGGAAATTGATTCACAGCCCAAATTGGTGCCATTGGATATTGAACAATCCGATTACACCAACTGGGGGCTCGGCGGGAACTATTATTTGGGCCGCAACTTTATTATTCGCCTTGAATACCGTTCGTATACGGTAACCACAGACAGCAACGACGTGGAGCTTGCTACATGGAAAATTGGATTCAACAGTTTCTTTTAGGTCGACAGTTTAAAGCCTGTTTACTGGCCTCAACGATTGTCAGTGCGTCAGTGTTTGCTGGGGGCTTGCGCTCCGTGGATAACGAGGTATTTGAGCTTGGTGTGAACGCAGGCATGATCAATATAGAAGATTTTGGCAGCGAGCTAACGTTTGGTGTGAGTGGTAGCTTTAAGGCGACGGAAGATTTTTTTCTGCAGGTGAACTACTTTCAGGCTACCTCAGATTTGTCATCTTTTGAAAAAAGTCAGGGTCAATTATTCGGCGGGGCCGATAGAGACTTCCGCCATTTTGACTTGCTCGTTGGGTTGAATATATTTCAATCCGAATTTGCCTTTAAAGGTGGCGACGCAAACTTGGCATCGTTTTACGTTGTAGGTGGTGTGGGTGATACGGCCTTTGGCGGCGAAGAAAGCTTTACCTACACGTTGGGTGCGGGTTACCAAGTGGCATTCAATCGCCACTATATTGTTAAGCTGGACTACCGCAATTACACCTACGATTCAAATTTGAGTGACGATGATAAGACGGTAAATAACGGTGGTTTCAGTCTCGGCGTGAACTATCTGTTTTAAGGGCACCGCTAATAATTGATTTTAGCCTCTGCGCTAACCGGCAGGCCTTGGTATCAGGTGGGCCGCGTGCAGCGGAAGGCTCGCTGCCTTCTGGTCTAGCATGGCTGTTTACTAGGCCGCTCCCCTCAAGCGAGGGGCGACGCCATTACCGAATTGCGGGGGCCGCGGCCTTATTAGCCTAATTGCGCCCTCTAAAACGAGTTACCCCCATTAAAATAGGTAGTTAACACCAAGCGAAAACTCGATATTCTGCGTTAGCTTGTCGTCGCCTATGAATTCGCGATTAAACATATGGTCGCGAATATCAACATTTACAGTGATGAAATCAGTGAAAACGGTGCGATAGCTAGCCCCGAAAACAAACGAAACTGAGTCGTTACCGGCAAAGCTTGCCTGGCCCAGTCCGCCTAACAGGTAGAGTTCCGAGTCAATTTTAGCGCTTCGGCCAAAGAATGATCGACCATTTAGCACTCGGTATCCACCGAGCACTTCAATTGCACTGAATTTTCTATCGGAATCCGCTAAGAAATCCTGGTCTGCCAGCTCTTCGAACGTGGCTCGCTCAGTCGTAGCTTGTGTGTACCGCAGCTCAGCAAGTACCCCATCCATCAGGCGCCATGTGAAAGACAGCCCCGTGGAAAGGTTGGCATTGAAATCTTCGACGTTTAAAACCCCGAGATGCAAACCTATTTCGAACCTTTCGGTGTCAATTTCGGCTGCTTTGGCCTCTATGGGCTTTTTCTCCGGTTCGATGATCACTTCTTTGGCGGGTTTGTTGATATCACCTATGGTTCCGCCCTGAGCAAGTACTAGAGAGGGCGTTAAAAGTAGCGCCAGTGCTGAGGCAGCCAAAGAAGGCGGTGTAATCTTAAGACTATACATGAGGTTTCCCCGGTAGTTTGAAGCGCAATAATAGAAAAGTGGTCGCAAAGGTGGTGTTATCTGGTTCTCATCTCACACACCCCGAGGGGTGTGATAGTAGGAATTTATTACTAATTCCAGTATGTTTGACTCACATACTTTATGTTATGTTGTGTTGGTCGCTGCCCTTGTAATCCGCTTAGCGACTGACCACGAGAATTGGTTAAAAAGGAATTTGGCCGGTTACATCTTACTCAAATACGAATCCCTTTAGAGTTTGTACGATGTCTGGAACCTTCTATTCGCTGCTACTGGCAGCATCATTTACGGTTATGTGTTCTGTGTCGACGGTTTCCGCGCAAGACGCAACAAATACCGATAATTCGAAAGACGCCAGCTGGGCCGAGAACGTCGATGCCGCGCAGTTTAAAGAACAGCAGCCCGAAGGCGAAGCAAAGAGTTTGGATGAGTTGAAGGCCATCGCAAAAAACATCCAAGCACTTAAGGTTGATGTGATAGAGCTCAACAAAGACCTCAGGAAAATGGAAGAAAAACTACTCTTCCCCTCTAATACGCGCTTCTCTATTTTTGTTTCGCTTACCACAGGCCAGTTTTTCACCTTTGAAAGCGTAAAGTTGAAGTTGGACGATAAGCTGGTAGCCACCCATATATACTCAGACAAGCAGCGTCAGGCCTTGGCGCGTGGCGGTATTCACAAGCTTTACGTTACCAATCTGAATGAGGGATTGCATACCGTTACCGCGTTTTTTACCGGTATAGGCGATGATGGCCGCCCCTACAAGCGGGCTGCAAATTTAGAGTTTGAAAAGAGTATTGGCAGTGAATTTCTGGAGCTTGCAATAATGGATGACGGAGCAACCCAGGAACCCGTATTTGAGCTGAAGCGCTGGTAGGAGCTATTACCATGCGTTATGCCAGTAAATTAAAACTGTACGCTACCTTGCTAGGCTTAGTTTTGGCTTGGCCAGCTGCGGCACAGTTAAAATCTCATGTGGTTTCGTCCGAAGACTTGGAGTACGGGCCCGTACTGTTCGAGTTTTACCAGCAAGACTATTTCTATGGTTTAGTTGAAGATGCTACCTTGGCTGCCAGCGGTAACCGCGTCGCGGGGTCGAATTCAGCAAGGCTGTTGGGCGGCAGCATGATGCTGCGTTATGCGCTGCCAGAGCAGGCAGAAGCCATTTTCACCCGGTTGCTATCCAATACTAAAAGCAGCGATATTCGCAACAGGGCCTGGTATCACCTGGCACGGCTTTATTACAACCGCTCAGACCGCACCAACGCCAATCGAGCTTTAGGGCAAATTACCGGTGAACTACCGCGTGACCTGCACGTTGACTACCATTATTTGGCTTCCTTAATCAAAAACGATGGCAGCCATCTTCAGAGCGTAAGTGAAGCCGCTTTGCTTTATGCCGACGAATCACCCGAGTACTCCTACCTGTTGTTCAACCTCGCCGTCACCCAGTTACGGGGGGGCAATGTGTTTGAGGCCGTAATGAAACTGGAGCAGTTGGCCGGGTACAGTGGCACAAATCGCGAAATGTTGGCCCTTGCCGACCGGGCAAAGCATGGTTTGTCGCAAATGGCCACCCAGGCTAAGGACTTACCTAGGGCATGGCGATACCTCACCGGCATTCGCACAACAGGGCTTTATTCTAACCGTGCGCTATTATCCTACGCATGGACGGCTATCAATATGAAGTTGTTTCAGGAAGCAATTCCTGCGCTGCAAATTCTTGATCAGCGCTCAATAGCCATCCCTGAGGTGCAGGAAGGCAAAGTACTGTTAGCCCACCTATACGAGCAGGAGGGTTCTCCGCGCAAAGCGCTGAAAAGCAATGTTTTGGCGGAGAAGGCGTTTAAGCAAGGGCTAGCGGACCTTTCGGAAGCTCGCCGTATCATAGCGATGCGCGATGTGCCGCGCGAATTTATTGAAAACTTAGAATCGATCATGGACGAAACCGACTGGTACAGCGCCCATGCCAGTGTGGATTACCGGAAACTAACGCCTTTCCTCATCGATTTGATGGCAAGTCACCCCTTTAACGAAACCCTTAAAGATTTAATCGCGCTGTACGCGCTAGAAGACAACCTAAACTACTGGCTCTCCCAAACATCAGAGCATCAATTAGTTTTGGCCAATTCAGCCGACAAAAGCGTGGAAACGGATATGGCAGAATTACTGGCGCGCAGCGAAGGAATTAACGAGCGGCTGCGTGACCAAAAAACGGAAATTCAATTGCTAACGCTAACTCTCGAAGACGAAGAAAGAGAGCGTTTTGACGTACTGATAGAAAATGCAGAACATGACTTGGTAATACTCGAAGATAAAATTCGTCAATTGCGAAAGGATAAAAAAGCCTACGTGCAGCCAAAAGGGCACAAAAGCCTAGTAAAAGCTAATCATCAACGAATTACCAAGCAACTCTCGATAACCCAGCGTTACATCGCCAGTTTAGAGCCTGTAGTGCGCAAATTAGTGCGCGTAGAGCTGGATAAGCATGAAGAGAGAATGCGATATTACTGGGCGCAATCGCGTTTGGCGAAAGCGCGTTTATTTGATAGTACCTTGCTGCAACTTGAAAACAACAAGGCCCCCGCGGAGAGTCAGAGGTAACCTATGAGATATTCCGTATTAATGACTGTAATTCTGCTATCGGCTTGCGGTGGTTCGAACAAGCACAAAACACTTGGACAGCTAGAGTACGAGCCCGAGCAAGAGACGGAGATTGCCGTAACTCAAATGGATCATCAGCAGGTTCGTGAAGAATACCGCGAGCTGATGGACCTGTTTGAAGATAAGCTGCTAAGGGAGCAAATAGAGCGTCGTATCGCCGATGTTTACATGATGGAAGGCGTGCAGGAACAAAACAGTGAACAGGGCAAACCTAAGAGTCACTACGTTGAGGCTATAAAATCGTACCGGGATATTTTGGAGAAGTACCCTAATTCTCCCGATAACGCAGAGGTTCTTTATCAGCTCGCAAAAGCCTACGACATGGAAGGTGAGCAGGATGAAGCCTTGCGAATGCTTGAGCAGTTAACCAGGCTGCATCCATACTACGGCAATATTGGCGAGGCGTGGTTTCGCATGGGGGACATCTATTTTGGCTACCAGCGCTATGCTAAAGCCGAGCATGCCTATAGCGAGGTTGCCCGATTAACAGAAGCGAAATATGCGGTTAACGCCTATTACATGCTGGGTTGGGCCCAATATAAGCAAATGAGTTATCGCAAAAGCCTAAATGCATTCGCTTATGTAATGGATTCCCTGCTCTCTGAAACAAGCGATGTTGATAGCTTGAGCAAAGCCCACCAGTCGATGGTAGGCGATACATTACATTCAATCAGCCTAGCTGTAGATAAAGTGGGTGGAGCAGAAACAATCAAAACGGTTTCAGCCTTTAATAACAAAGCCTACGTGTGGCGGGTATACGATGATCTTGGAGGACATTATCTCGAAAAAGAATTTTACGAGTATGCCGCCGAATCATTTCGAGAATTTGTAACGCTATACCCTCAGAGTGAGGTTGCGCCTAGGTTGCACAAAAAGATGGTAGAAACCTATGTGACGGGTGGGTTCCCCACGCAGGCCATTGAAGAAAAAGAATCTTATGTGAAGGCCTACGGAATTAACGCTAGTTATCTGGGTAATGCTGATGGAATTCGAGCGGACATTCAGATCACGCTAAAAACTTATCTGGAAGAGCTGGCGCAACACAACCACTCCGGCGGACAAGATTTCCTCGTTAGCGCTGAAAAGAAAAAGCAAGAAAAGGTTAGCGCCAGGAAAATAGCCAATATCGAATCGAAGGCCGCGGTATTTTTGGCAAAAGCTGCCGATTATTATCAGCAGTTTATCGATACCTTCCCTGCTGATGTGCGCGTTGATGAGATGCGCTTTATGAAGGCTGAAGTGCTATTTGAGGCGAGTAAGTTTGAAAAGGCCATTCCAGAGTACGAATTGGTTGCTTACCAGCCCTTAGGTGACAGCGCCAAAGAGCACGCTGCAAATGCCGGGTATGCTGCGATTGTGAGCTATGAAAAAGTCATTGATTTAAAAGTGGATGGCAGCAAGGAGAAAAATCATTGGCAGTCGCAAGCGATAGAAAGCATGTTGCGATTCTCTGAAAAATTTGACAGCGATGAGCGGTCACCTTCCGTACTGACCAGCGCTGCGGATTACATGTTTAGCTTGAATCAGTATCAGCGGGCAGTAGCCATTACCAGCCAGCTGATTGCTAACAATACTAATCTGGATGCGAGCCTAAAGAAAACCGCCTACGGGATTATGGCGCACTCATGGTTTAAGTTGGATGAATTTGTTGAGTCCGAAAATGCCTACAGCAATCAGCGCAGCTTAGTTGCCCCTGGAACGGAAGAGTACGGTGAAATATCCGAACGTCTCGCGACAGCCGTATATAAGCACTCCGAAGGTTTGGCTGACACGGGAGATAAGGCTGCCGCTGCTGAGAGCTTTCTCAGAATTAAACAGTTGGCGCCGGGTTCCGTTGTGCGCGCCACCGCACAATATGATGCTGTAGCGATGTTGCTTGCCTTGGAAGAATGGTTGCGCGCTATTCCAGAATTGAAGGATTTGATCGCTAACTATTCCAATCACAAAATGGCTGTAGAGTTTCCGAGGCAGCTTGCGTTTGCTTACGAAAAAAGTGAGCAATGGCAGCTTGCTGCCGACGAATATTTGGCGCTCAGTAAAAACGACCCAGAGGCGGAAGTAAAACGTGAAGCACTATTCGTTTCGGCCTCCATGTATGAAAAAAACAAGAACCACACCACGGCAATTACGCTGTTTAAAAGATACGCTTACAACTACGAACAGCCATTTGACACACGAATGGAAGCGCGTTTTCATCTGGCGACAAATTATGAAAAAATCGGTGAAATAGGCAAGAAACTGTACTGGTTACGTCGGATTGTTGACGGTGACAAAAAGAGTGGGAGTCAGCAGACAGATCGCAGTCGTTGGTTAGCCGCTTGGGCCAATATGGAGTACGCCAACTACTTTGCTGAGGAGTTTGAGCAAGTGTCGTTAAGGCTGCCGTTGGTAAAAAGCTTGCCGAGGAAGAACGAGAAGCTACAAAGCGCTTTGCAGCGCTATCAAGCTGCAGCAGACTACGGGTTTCTTGAGTTTGTGACGGAGTCGAGCTTTAAAATAGGACGCCTGTACCAAACCTTCGCTAAGGCGCTTCGTGATTCCCCCATTCCGGCTGGAATGGCCGAAAATGAAGTGAGCTTGTACAGGGAAATTATTGAAGAGCAGGCGTTTCCGTTTGACTCTTTGGCAACTGAGGTACACACGGCAAATGTCAGCCGCGCATGGAATGGTGGCTTTAATGAATGGATTTCACAAAGTTTTGATGCGATGCGGGTGTTAAACCCTGCAAGATTTAACAAAGACGAATTAATTGTGAGCTATGGTGATGAAATCCGTTAAATGCAAGGTAGTTGGCCTGTTGGCAATCGTCTCGCTGCTAGCGGGCTGTGGTGCTTCCAATCTCTCCAAAAACGATGCACAGCAGGGCATTGAACGCCAGGTTGTGGATACTGCTGTATATCTGCCTACCGATAGTTTCGATAAGGACGGCAATCTGCTGCCATACCTGCCGAGGCCCAACCCCTATGCTGAAAAGGGCGGGCGCATAAAAAAGCAGTCTGTAGCGCGCTATATTGAAGCTCGCCGTGCTTTTAAAGCTAATAACTACGCTTCTGCACAAGCTAACCTTGAATCGCTGGTGAGCGAAGATAGGAGCCTGTCAGGCCCCTGGGTAATGCTAGGTGATATTGCCTTGGCACAGGAGGACGCCGACAAGGCTGAGCTACATTTCCGTGAGGCTATCTCCGTCAACCCCAATAATATTAACGCTAAGCTCCGTTTGGCAAGGCTGTTACGGTTAAAGGGTGAGTATATCGACGCACAGAATGTTTATGCCGAGGCGTTGGCAATCTGGCCCGATTTCCCTGAGGGCCATCTTAATTTGGCCATACTCTACGATCTATACATGAATAAACCTCTGCAAGCTCAGCAGCACATGGAAAGCTACCAGTTTTTAACCGATGGCAAGAACGAGCAGGTAAAGGCGTGGCTTTCCGAAATTCGAATGCGTACAGGTGTTGAATATTCAATTGATGCGGGTGCAAAGAAGTCGGTACAGGCCGCTAAGAACGAACCTCAGCTCTCCGTCGCAGGAGGTGCTGAATGATTAAGTTGTATGGCTCCGCATACGGGGTTGTTGTGTTCGCCTCTTTGGTGACGGTTGGCGCAATGGCCGCGGACGATGAAGCAAAAAAAACCGCTACGGCCGATGATGAAGAGCCTAATGCCTATTACAAACTTGAATCCACCTTTGTGGGTGATAAAGAGCAGCCAGCGGTCAGTTATTTTATTCCCTGGCAGGGCACGTCTACGCCAGACAAACTGCAGTGGAACCTGGATGTGAAATACGACCAGACGTTAAATTTAATTGATCGTGAAGTTGTTGTTCGGTCTATGAATATTTACGACGAAATGAATTTGGAGACGCCACAGGCCGCTACGGTTCCTGTGAGCGAATAAACGCAAATAGTTTTAGGTAACAGTTGGCAGCTTTGCTACCGGCAAAAGAGAGACAGGGTTATGACAGACGCATACAGTATCATTGTTAAGTTCTTCCAAGAGGGTGGGTTTTTTATTATGCCCATTGGCATAGTGCTGTTTATCGGCCTCGCCATTTCTGTTGAGAGATGGATGTTTCTCACACGTGAAAAAATTC
This sequence comes from Teredinibacter franksiae, assembly GCF_014218805.1. Classification (NCBI taxonomy): domain Bacteria; kingdom Pseudomonadati; phylum Pseudomonadota; class Gammaproteobacteria; order Cellvibrionales; family Cellvibrionaceae; genus Teredinibacter; species Teredinibacter franksiae. The sequence goes on from NZ_JACJUV010000004.1 coordinate 11,324, forward strand.
GCAATCAAAAAGCTTTTTCCGAATTTGTACCGCTCTTGCGCTCGACTGAAATGGAAAAAATGCACATGTATACGCGGGAAAATACAGCCGCAGTTGTGCGTATTATTGGTTGCGGGCTCGACATGATGAAGGTTACACGTCAGCGCGCCGATATTGAAAATGCGATGAATGAAGGCATGCTAGAGTCATTGCCACGCTTGGAGCAGCGCACTGGCTACTTGGCCGTACTGGCAAATGTTGCCACGCTACTTGGTCTTCTCGGTACCATTATCGGCCTTATTGGCGCTTTTACCGCCGTTGCTAACGCCGACCCCGCCGAAAAATCTACGTTGCTATCTACATCTATTTCCGTGGCTATGAATACTACGGCATTCGGCTTGATCGCCGCTATTCCGCTGTTGGTTCTTAACGCAATAATCCAGAACAAGGCCAAATCGATCATCACGAGTATCGAAATGTCGGCTGTAAAGTTTTTAAACATTATGACCTTGCATCGCTTTATTGAGGCCAGCATGCCTCGTGTACTGGCTCCGGCTGGCTCTCAGGCAAGTTTTGCTGAAACACCTTACCCCGCCGCACAGGTAGAAGCGGGGGTTGCACCTAAAGAGGCCGGCCCCGATCAGGCCGATGACGGAACCATGGTTCCGGCTTGAGTATCTAACTGATGAAATTCAAATTTTCATACAAAGGTACCGACGACGAAGAGTTGGACGTTACATCGTTCATGAATCTCATGATTGTATTGGTACCGGTGTTATTGCTGAGCATGACCTTTACCCAAGTAACGGTGTTGGATGTAAAGCTGCCGGACCTTACCGGTGGTGCATACAACAGTGAAGACTCGCAATCGCAATTGGAAGTGGTGGTTGATCATCAAGGATTTCAGGTGGTGTACCCGGCGAATGTTGTTATTAAAGCCATCCCCTTGAAAATGGAAACTTTGGAGTCCGGTGAAGAAATCGAAAATCTGGATTATTTAATGCTGTCCAAAGTATTGCAGGAAGTAAAACGACAACTACCCGAAAAACGTGATGCGGTGGTAAAAGCTAATGCCGGTGTGAGCTATCAAAATTTAATTTCTACCATGCAAGCCGTAAAGTCGTATCAGACAGTTATCGCAGCAAGCATGGTTGAAGTTGAACTGTTCCCGGAAATATCCCTGGGTGACGAGAGTTAAGCCATGATTGGTCAAACTGTATTTTATAATCGCGGAAATCAAGGGCCATCGGCTAAATTAAGCTTGGTTGCTCTCATGGATATTTTTACTATTCTTGTCTTTTTCTTGCTTTTGAATTCCGGCGATAGTCAAAATGTAGAGCAGGCTCAATTTGTAAAGCTACCAGACTCCAGTTCGGGGAAAGCTCCACACGCCGATTTAATGGTAGTCGTGGGTGATGAGCAACTCTGGGTAGGAGAAGAATCGATCACAACGGTAGAGCCCATTATTGGTGATCCTGATAAGTTAATAGCACCCTTGCAGGCAGCATTAACGCTACACAAAGAAAAGATGGGAGAGCTAACACCCTTCGAAAAAGATAACGGTTTATCGCTCACTATTGTCGGCCACCGCGATGTACCTTACAGCTTGGTGCGCAGTGTTATGGCAACGTGTCGTGAGCAAGGTTTCCGCAATATCTCGCTGGCGGTAAACCGTGTTGCAGCTGATATTCAGCTTGGTACTGCACCTGCGCTACCCGCGGTAGCTTCGAATGCAGGAGGGCAGTGAAATGCAGTCTGTCGTTCATCATTCAGAACCGCTTGCGCTGGACCTGCGGTTGCCGTGGGAAGAAGACGAGGCTCAGGAGCAAAAGTTTCAAAAACTGTTAAAACGTTTTTTGCTGCCCCTGCTAATATTTTTATTTTTTGTCCCGTGGCTTCCCGTATTTGATCTAAGTTACGAAGAAAAAGAATCTACCGAGGTGGTAACCACCGTTATGCTCGCTCCACTCGAGCAAATAGCGCCTCCACCTATAGAAGAGAAACCCGTTCGCGCTGCAAAGCCCAAAGCGGTTGCCAATGTAACCCCGGACCAGCCCAAGCCAAGCCCGAAAATGGCCCAGAAAAAAACACCCAAGATAAAACAGGATAGCAAGAACGCCTTAAAACAAAGTCAGGGTTTGAATGAACTGTCGTCACAGTTAGCGGCTTTGCGCGGTACTTTGGATGTTAAGCGTCTACAAAATCGAAACGTTACGAGTAGTACGCAGGGCGAGGTAAAGCGTAGCTCCCGAGAGTTTCTGGGCACCGATGGTGCGGTAAAGCGAAGCGACGGCATTGAAGTTGATGAAAACATGCTTAGTAGCAACAGTGATGGGCTTGCGGCCTATCAAGCAACAGCGGTAGATGGGTTGGGTCTTGGAGACTCGCCGGTGAGTACCTTGGCGAGTCACAGTTCATATAAAAAAGGCCAGCGTGATATGGAAAGTATTCGTAGAACGCTGGAGCGTACCAAAAGCAGTGTTCACAGCCTGTACCAGCAGGCGTTGCAGGATCATCCTGAGCTTGCGGGCAAATTCACCTTTAAATTAGTGATAGAGCCCGATGGCTCCATTTCAAAGTTGAATTTACTTGCAAGTGAGCTAGGTATTTCACAGTTGGAATCCAACATTCTTGAGCGCATTAGGGTTGTTAATTTTGGAGCGAAAGAGGTGTCACCGACGATAGTGGAATACAAGTTTGTCTTCCTTCCGAGTTAACCGCTTCACAAAACAATAATTTGCCGGAGCGTATGCGTAGCGAATGGCATGGCTAATTCGTTATACTGGCCGATCTTGCCTAGAAATTCATGCTCGAGTACCAGAACTAAAAGCCCATTAGCACAAGTACTCATAAAACAGTTCACATAAAAAGTGTTTTCCAGGCCACAAATTAAGTAAAAATAGACCTTTTGATGGAAAAAACTAACACGTTTGGGGGTTTGTGCCAGCGGATTAGATCAGTAAATGCCATTCTAAGGTTGTAAGCAGCTTTGGCTGCAAGTGCGTAAGCAGGACGCTGTGAGGATTGGAGTGAAAGCCCAACGACCAAAGAGTCGAATTTCACTTGTAACCAATCGCATTGGGGTACGCTGGCTAATGGAGAACTTGTGCAGATTGAGAACATTTGGAGTAAGCAAAATGTACCAGAATATCAGATCGCAGATAAGTCGTATCGCTCTGTTGTCAACTGTGCTGACGGTGGCCGCTTGTGGCGGCAGCGGTGACGAGCAGGCGGCAGCAACCGTTTCTGCCGTCCAGAATTCGATCACTACAGACACCCCATTTCTTTTCGTTGAGCGCAATACAGAGCAATCCGTTGCCCAAAATCAGCAAAAGCTAACGGCATCCCTCTACGATTCAGCCCAAAGTCCCTTAGATGTTTACTCTCCTTATGAGTTTAGCCCTGGTGCAAAGTTGGTTCGTCGATCAAGCCTAGATGTTAACGGCGTAAACGATGAGCTGCTAAACGACTATTTCGGCTCTTCAGACTACGATGTAAAAGACCTCAGTGTTTCCTACGATGGTGCTCTCGTACTTTTTGCCGCCCATGGGCCAGATAACCATCCCACTGACTTTAGCTGGAATATCTATGAGTACGCGTTTGAGTCAAACAGTGTTCGTCGTGTTATTGAAGACGTTGTAGTAGCTAATAGCGGTGAGGACACAAACCCAGCGTATACGCTTGAAGGCGTCATCGTCTTTTCATCAGACCGTGCGGCAGGCAACCCTAACCACCCAGCAGTAGATGACGTAGAAAAAACCTCTCCAGATGAAGACTGTTACAAAGTCGGGGCCAATGAGAAGCCTTCGCTGCTACATTCCATGTCTGAAGAAGGCGAAACTATTCTTCAGCTAACCTATGGTAATTATCACGATATTCAGCCAACCAGCCTTACCGATGGCCGTGTTGCTTTCCTGCGCTGGTCCCGCAGCTATGAATTGCTTCCTCAATGTGGCACGACTACAGGTTTAAGTAAGCCTACCGCTGATACTTTGTTTCAAAGTGATTACCCCGACGGCATTACCGCACCCTCCGATTGGGAAAATGGTGAAATATGTGCGTTCGCACAGGCAACTCCGTTTGGTTCGGTAATCGCTACAAACCATTACACCTTGCTTCGCATCAGTGCTGATGGTTCTGGATTGGAGCAACTGTACGAAACTGTTGACACTCACGCGTCCGACGAAAGCATGCTTCATCTGCAGGATTTGATTCAAAGTGAAAATGGCCGACTGGTTACTTTACTTAAGCACCGCTACAACCAGTTTCTGGGGGGCAACCTGATGGAGCTGGCGGAGCCAACCCGGACTGCGAGCGGAACGATATTTTCCAATATGGCAATGAAGCCGGTGATCAGTGATGACGTAAGCCTGTTTCCCAATCAGGTTTCCGTTGCCGGATGGTACAGCGCCGTATCTCCTTACCGGGATGGTTCTTCACGTATTCTTGTAAGTTGGTCGCAATGTACGACCACAGCCAAAGGCGTAAGTGATTTTTGTGCATCAGACGATGAGTCCGCCGATCTCGATAATGCTTATGGTATATGGATGTACGACCCGGCTAATGATTCTAGGTTGCCTATTGTGCGTGCGAAGGCGGGCATGCAATACACCGAACTGGCCATAAGCCAGCCTCATCAGGGCAATGATTTTCCTTTTGAGCCTTACGACACAGCGTATCGCCCAGATACCGACGATAGCCGGATTATTTGCGACGACCCCGGTGTGGTGGTGACGCCAGAGCCTAGCTATGAGCCAACTGCAGAGCCAACATTAGAGCCTACGCTTTTACCAACGGCTGCGCCTACGGAAGGCCCAAATACTCCTCCTACGGCTCCACCCGTTGTGGTACCGACAGTTATACCAACCGTGGCACCCACTATCACGCCTACCGGAGCGCCAACAATAACGCCTACGGTTGTGCCCACGGTTACACCTACCAGTGGCCCTACAGTAATCCCTCTTCCAACGCCTACGCCTGTTCCGACCGTTACACCGAGTGTAGCGCCAAGCGTTGAACCAACCGTTGAACCAACTGTTGAACCGACTGTAGCGCCAACCGTTGAACCAACTGTTGAACCGACTGTAGCGCCAACCGTTGAACCAACTGTTGAGCCGACCGCTGAACCAACCGCTGAACCAACTGTTGAGCCGACCGCTGAACCAACCGTTGAACCAACTGTTGAACCAACCGTTGAACCAACTGTTGAACCAAGCCCAGAAAACATAGTGCCTGTTGCCGATGCGGGCATAGATCAATCAGCTCAACCAGGCGACCAAGTAACGCTTGATGGCTCCGGTAGTAACGATGCCGACGGTGACAGCCTTACTTATATCTGGAGATTGGTTAGCGGGCCCAGTGAACCTGAGCTGATGAATGGAAACCCCGTGCAACCGCAATTTGTTGCATTAGACGAGGGGGCCTATACCTTTGAACTAATTGTTAACGATGGTACAGACGATAGCCTGCCAGACACCGTCATTATCAACGCAGACAACTCTGTACCGGTAGCCGATGCTGGAGAAGACCAATCTGTTAGCGCCGGTGAGTTAGCTCAGCTGGATGGCAGCGGCAGTTACGATGCCGACGGCGATGCCCTTATCTACAATTGGGTCGTGGTTAGTGTACCGGCCGGTTCAGCAGCAACATTGACTGATGCAGAGTCTATAACGCCTGAAATCAACATCGATGTAGCGGGCCGTTATGTGTTCCAGCTTATAGTGAACGATGGCTTAGTTAACAGTGAGCCAGACACCGTTGAATTGGCCACGACTAACGTTCGGCCGATTGCTGACGCTGGCGTGGATGCGTTTACCTATGCGGCTCGAGAAGTAACGCTAGACGGTTCGGGTAGTTACGATGCCGATGGCGATAGCCTTGAATACAGCTGGAGTGTAGTGAGCGAACCCACAGGCAGCACTGCAGACTTCGATATGGGCAATGCTGTTACGCCATCATTTACGGCTAGCCACAGTGGTATCTATGTATTGCAGCTAATCGTGAGCGATGGCACGCAAGACAGCCTGCCCGACACCGTTTCAATTACGGTCGAAGAGGGTGGACAATGCAGTACATCCAGTGCAGAAAATACCCGTAGTTTCTCAGTTGTTATCCGCGACTTTAAGCAATCACATCCAGACTTTGAATACGAGCTGGGTAAAGACCGCGGAATCGTCTCAACTGAGCTTGGGTTGGACGGTAAGCCCGTATATGCCCATGGTGATCAGGGAACCCGAACAACCACGGGTAGTTCGAACTTTAATCAGTGGTATAACGATGTCGATGGCGTGAACTTACGTATTCCTATGAGCTTTGACATGAAGCGTTCGGGTAATACGGATGTCTGGACATTTGAAGACACCTCGTTCTTCCCCATTGACGATCAGGGCTGGGGTAACTCTCGACGCATGCCCCACAACTATCACTTCACCCTCGAGACACACCTGATGTTTGATTATACGGGTGGCGAGGAGTTTACCTTCCGTGGCGATGATGACCTCTGGTTATATATCAATGGCGTGCGAGTTATCGATATTGGTGGTGTTCACGGAGCTGAGGAACAAACTATCCGTTTGGATGAGCTGGCTCAATCCATCGGTATCCAGGTGGGTGGACGCTACGATTTTGATTTGTTCTTTGCAGAGCGTCATACCGTAGAGTCAAACTTTATGTTCCAAACAAGCATTAAACTGGTTTGCGAATGATACTCACCCATAAGAACGACATGGCAGTGATTATCGGCTAATAGCAGCAGAGGTCGTTTTGTAAATTAGCCGTTGTTAAGGCCCCGAGATAAAAGCGCAGCTCTAAGAGCTGCGCTTTTTTTATGGGTTGTTGTTCAGCACGCCAAAAGTTCAATCCAAATTATTTCTACACACCTATACTGAATAGAGCCGTCATAGTCGCCATTATATTTGAGGTGTCCTAAAGATAATTATGAGTACCAGCCGCCGAACACGGGTTATTAGCCTCAATCAACTTACCTTGGGTATGTTCGTAGTTAAACTCGATATACCTTGGGTCGACAGTCCGTTTATGAAGCACACGCGACTGATTAAAAATGCAACGGACATCGGCAAGCTTAGAGAAGCGGGTGTCAAAAAGCTTGTCATTGATTTAGAGAAAGGCCTTTCACCCACTGATGAACCTATAGCGCCAGAGGCGAGCGGTGATGGTTGCGGCGATAGAGTGAATAACACAGTACAAATAGAGGCCTTAAGTCATCCCAATTATCAGATTCAATTCGATAAAGAGCTGGGGCGCGCTTTTAAAATACGCGCTCAAATACACAACACTGTAAGTCGGCTTCACAAAAAGCTTGAACACGGGCACCCCGTGGATACGAAAGATTTGTCGCCGCTTGTTGATGAAGCGGTTGATAGTCTAGAGCGTAATAATCAGGCTCTACTCAATCTCGTTCACCTAAGTCGAAAATCACAAAAGTTAGTCGGTCATTCCTTCAGTACATTTTGTTTATCACTTAACGTCGCCGTAACGCTTGGGGTACCCGAACAGGAGCGCGCAGACCTAGGTGTAGCGACGCTATTACACGATAGCGGTTGGTTACAGTTACCGTTGCATTTAATGGGCAAACGAACACCTTACTCTGAGACAGAGAAAAAGCTGGTGCGTGGCCATTTGAACAATGGTCTCAAGATTCTCGCTGAATCGCAGCTGTCTAAGTTAGCTACTCGAATAATAGCGGAGCATCATGAATTGTTGGATGGTAGCGGTTATCCGAACGGTTTACACGGAAGCGCTATACATAGAGCTTCGAAAATTTTGGCAGTAGTAGATTATTACGATGAGTCGGTTCATCAATTACAGGATAAGCCTGGCATGCTACCAACCAATGTGCTGCGTATTTTGTACAGGCGGGCACTACAGAATAAATACGATGCAGAAGTCGTAGCAGCGTTGATAAATATCCTTGGCGTTTACCCTGTTACCAGTGCCGTTGAGCTTGATACTGGCGAAAAAGCCGTTGTAGAACAGGTTTTCACTGAAGCCCATCTTGAGCCCGTCATCAGAATTGTATACGGAGAGGATGGCAAGTTACTGCGAGCTCCTGTAGTGGTCGATATGCGCGAGGCGAAAACGCGAAAAATCCAGCGTATGCTTGAGCCTGGAAACCCAAAAGACGATCCTGAACGTAAATTGTTCGCGGTATTCGAGCAAGGATAGAACAGTTGAATGTAGAAGCTTTGGTTAACGAGTATCAATTGTGGTTAGAGCAATGGCCTGATGGCCTTGTGGCTCTTGATGTGGATGGCATAATTTTGTGGGTTTCTCCATTGGCTTGCACGATATTAGGCTGGAAGCCCAACGACCTAATTGGTTTGAGAGCCCACGAAATCTTATGTGTTGAAACCCGAGAGCTAGATCACGATTTATGCAGCTGTCCATTAACGAATACTCAGGAAATCACCGGCCGAAGCAGTAGCGGTATGCAGTCAACTTATTGGTTAGGGAATAACGGCGAGTTCATCAACGTAGATTATCGTGTTACCGCTTTTTTGGGCGCTGAATCAACATGCTTCCTTTTGCACTTTCAAGAGACGTGTCAACAGCAACATAATTTTTCCGAGCTGGAAAAGTTTGCCAGTTTTGTTGAGCAGAACCCTGCAGCAATTGCTGAATTTGATTTTGAAGGGCAGATGTTGTTCGGAAATGCTGCCATGCAAGAGCTGCTGTTACGTTACGGTTTTGACGACGTAGGTAGAGGCATGATATTTCCGCACGATTTGAATAGAGTGTGCCGTCAGTGCTGCATAGAAGATAAAAGCGTTACCCATATAGAAGTACAAGTTGGTGAAGAATGGTATAGCTGGCATTTCTATCCGGTCGCAGACACAGCTGAAAAAACGGCTATTGGTTACGTATTTGATGCTACAGCACTGAAGAGGGCGGAAGAAGAAGCCAAGATAACCCAGGCTGAAGCTCGGCGTGATTTTTACGCAAAAATGATGCATGAATTGCGTACGCCGCTAAATGCTATTGTTGGGTATTCAGATCTAGTATTAGCACGTTCCGCTGACAACCTTGGGGAAAGAGATGTTCGGGCTCTAAGGGGGATAAAAATGGGCGGCATCCAATTAAATGAATTGATCTCAGACACGCTGGATATTTCTAAGATCGAAGCGGGAAGAATGACGGTGGACGAAGAAGTTTTTCATTTGTTCGAAGTTTTTGATGATATTGAGGAGCAGCTCCGCTATCTAGCCGAAACAAAACGTCTAGAGTATGTGGTTCATTGTGACCGAACGATTGAAATCAAAAGCGATAAACAAAAAGTACGTCAAATACTGCTTAATCTTATTTCTAACGCTATTAAATATACAAAGAAGGGTTCGGTTTTCGTCGAAGCTAGAAAAAGTAGCGGGGGAGACACTGTATTGATGGCGGTAAGGGATACCGGTGTTGGTATACCGCCGGAGCAGTTGGATAGTTTGTTTCAGGCGTACCAGAGGGTGCGTGAAAGTCAAAACAGGGGTATACAGGGAACCGGATTAGGTCTGGCGCTGGTAAGTGAATTAACAGCAGCGTTAGGGGGGAAAGTAGATGTGCAGAGCGAGTATGGGGAGGGAAGTACCTTCATAGTCGCTCTGCCATTGCAGTACTAGCGGTCGTACTGGCACAGGTAAGCGGTATCAACGCTTACTTTCAAATCGAAGCTTAAATTGGCTGCAATTTCAAAGGTTTGTCCTGAAATAAAGGTCTGCCAGTCGTCGCGCCCAGGCAGCTTAACGATTAATTCGCCGCTAACGACAGTCATTACTTCACGACAATCTGTGCCGAAAGTGTACTCGCCAGCGGCCATTACACCAACTGTCGCAGGCAGGGAGGTCGTCTGGAAGCCAATAGACTTTACCTTTCCGTCAAAATATTCGTTTACATCTAACATATATTTTCCTCCGTAAATTGGCCGCGGATTATAGCGGTGTTTGCTCTTTATGCCCATCATTGTTGAACTGAAGTTCGTAGGCGAAGGCGAGTATGTGTGCAACCGCTATATACAGTTGTTCAGGAATGTTGTCTCCTAATTCGAGACTGCTTAGTAGGTCGACTAGGGGGGCGTTATCACACAGGGGTACACCGCACTCCTGGGCAATGCGAATAATCTCCTCGGCCTGAGCACCTTCACCTTTTGCCGATATCGTTGGTGCTTGCTTGCCATCATAGAAGAGGGCGACGGCCTTGGTTGCGTCTTCATTCATGTCCGAATGTCCACTAGGGAATGCTGAATACGTTGTTCGCGTTTTGGTGGTTTTCCGTGCTCTACGGTAATGCTTTCAATATCGAGCCCGTCACTTACTAATCGATCTTTTAAACGATCAATTCGGTGGATTGCTCTGTTGGTGAGCCCATCGCTGTCGCACCAGATTTTGGTTTTAACCGAACTGCCCGATACTGAAATTTCCGCTGCAAGTTTATCAAGGCTATTAAGTTCAACCTCAAGGTATACAAACCACTGACTTTTAGTGTCCGAAGATTTCCGCTCAGAATGTTGTGTATCTTCTTGTTCTTCATGCTTATCGAGGGTTCTGTCTTCGAACATTAGGCTGACAGGCATAATTTGTTCTTGTACTTTTAGTGAAAAATCAAATGCAGAGTTTTGCTGTGCGGGTGCGCCATCATTCACAATGGCTAGTAGCTTCTGCAATTGCTGGGATGATATGTGTGCTATACCCAATGCTGCAGCTGCAGCAACTAATCGTGCAACCTGTTGTCGTATTTCGCCCATTTTTTGAGGGCCAGCAAGCTGTCCGCGAGCGAGGTTTGATAAAGTGCTAACCAGTGACTCGGTCATGCGAATATGCGTTGCCGCAGAGCTAAGTAACCGCTGAATAGTCGCGTTAGTCGATGATTTTTCGGAAGAAGCGCGGGCGGCATTTAGCTGAACCTCTCCTGTAGCCTTGAAAGCACTGTCTAATGTCTGTAGTAGCAGTGTTTTTTTATCTGTTGTGATGTTTGCAGGGGAGGCTTTAATGTTATTGATACTGCTGGTGCTCGCAGTGTTTGAAAAAGACGGCGCGCCCTTTATAGAAAGATTATTCGTTGTTAAATTTTTCTGAAGTTTTGCTTCAAGAAATACACCGCTGTTGTTTATTGCCGTTTTGATATGGTTAGCATGCAAAGGTTGGTTAGCCTTTGTGGTATTTGGTGTTATTTTTGTTAACAGCGAAAGTAGATTTTGGTCGATTAAAGCATAACGTGTTTTCGCTGGTAATACCTCTAGCTTTAAAAGCAGCGTTTGTATGATAGAGTCGCTTCTAGCCGCGCTCTGTTTATACGGTAGGTATTGACGCATCCCTGATTCGATTAACTGCTTTGGCGTTTGCCGATTGTCGACAATGTTAATGTTGTTGTTGATGCCTGTTTTTGCGGTAGTGTGTTTTGTAACTGGATCAGTAGAATTTATGCCCTCTGTCGCTATCGACAAGTTACCTCCGCTCAATACACGCGCGGTAATTGTGGTATTTGGAGGGATCTGAAGCGCACTTAATAGTTGTAAAGTGGCGGGCAGCATTACCGGGGTTTTAGGCGCGGAGAGTGATAGTGCTGATGGGAGATTAGCGCCTGCGGGAAGCTTCGTAGGGGCGATAGTGGTATTCAGCAGAAACAACCGAGGCGCTTTAAGTAGCTGCGCAAGCTTTTGTTGCGCAGCATTATCGCCTCTGTTTGTTGGCTTTAATTCACCTGCGAGTTGTTTTATAAGCGCCTGTCGTTCGGCTTCTTGAAGTAAGGTGGCTTTTTGAATCGTGGCTGTTATCTTGGTGTTAACAAGCGTTTCGCTCAGGCCCTCTAAAATCAGCGGTGCATCGCGCGTAGTCGTGGCGCGGGTTGTGTGAAAATGTGATCCAATGGGTGGTAGTTCCATGGTAAAAAAGGCAGCTGTAAAACGAGTTCAAATTGTCTAATAATCGGCCAAAAGATCGAATCCAATACAAAACAATTCCCGTACCGTTATAATAGACCTCTTTTGTGAGAAGGCGTGGGGCAATGCTTCTTATGCCTGCATATTCACTGCACAATAAGTATTAGGAAATACGCACTTGGGATTTACTCTCTCAATCATCAATATTTCATGCGAACGGGATGAACGCTTACTGTTTGAAGGGGTAAACGCCGAATTTCGTTCGGGCGATATTGTGCAGTTGGCCGGACCTAATGGTTCAGGTAAAACCACGTTAGCAAAAATAATTATAGGCATAGTGCCGCACTCTAGTGGCAGTATTGAGTGGCGTGCTTCATCCGCCACTGTGGAATGCCCAACTTTACGAGAAAGTCTGTTGTACCTCGGGCATCAACCCGCAGTTAAATCTTCTCTGACCGCGCTGGAAAATTTGCAATGGTATTTTGGCTTGAACGGAGCCAAAGCACCAAGCGCTTCGCCACAGGTGTTTGAACGCTCCCTTTTTGAGGGTGCACTGGAGGCCGTTGGGCTTGCTGGTTACGAAGATGTGGCCTGTTATCAAATGTCGGCGGGCCAGCAGCGGCGGGTGGCGCTTGCGAGGCTCTATCTTAGCCAAGCCCCGATATGGATACTTGACGAGCCCTTCACCGCAATCGACACCAAAGGTGTTACGGCGTTGGAGCTGTGCATTCAAACCCATGCAAAAAGAGGGGGTTTGGTTCTGTTAACAACGCATCAAACATTGTCCATCGAAGGTGTTAAGCCGCTCAATATTGCCGATTACCTACCCACCAGTGAGCAAAGGTCGTTTTATGATTGAACTTCCGTCATTGGGCAAAATGCTTGCGGCTAGCTTAAGTAGAGAGATAACGCTCGGATTTAGAAACCATGGCGATATCGCTAACCCAGCCATTTTTTTCCTGAGTATTATTGTCTTTGTACCGCTCGGCATCAGCCCCGAAAGTAGCGTGTTGGCAGGGATCGCACCGGGAATGATTTGGATAGTGGCGCTGCTTGCCACTCTATTGTCGTTGGACCGGTTATTTCAAAGTGATTACGAAGACGGCTGTCTTGAGCAAATGGTATTAAGTGGTCAGTCTTTGTACTGGCTGGTTATCGCTAAAGTATTTGTTCATTGGTTAATAACCGGGTTGCCACTAACGCTACTTGCGCCGGTACTTGGTGTGCTCATGGCTTTGCCGGTTGAGGGTTATTATCCCCTTGTGATATCGCTTTTGTTGGGTACCGGCTCGTTAAGTTTAATTGGTGCTATTGGAGCAGCGCTTACGGTGGCTTTAAGACGCGGCGGGCTGCTATTATCGCTGATCATCATGCCGTTATACGTACCGGTTCTGATCTTTGGTTCGGGCGCTGTAAGAAACGCTATAGACGGTTCTCCAATAGGGCCTCTATTGGCTATATTGGGTGCTTTTTTAGCCGTTTCATTGCTGTTGGCGCCATTGGCGGCCGCAGGCGCCCTTAAGATTGGGCTGGATCATTAAAGGTCGAAAAGAGGGTTATTTGTGAGTTGGCAGTGGTTTCATAGATTAGGATCTCCACGTTGGTTTTACGAGAAAACCAGCCCTTGGATGCCGTGGTTGGCAGCCATTGCACTCATCATGTTTGTAGTAGGCTGTACCTGGGGATTAGCGTTTGCGCCTATCCATTCGCAGCAGGGTAACAGCTACCGCATAATCTATATTCACGTACCCTCATCGTTTCTTGCCATGGCGGGTTATTACATAATGGCCATTAGTGGTGCAGTGGGCTTAATATGGCGTATTAAACTCTCTTATATGGTGATGAAGTGCGCGGCTCCTGTTGGTGCTGTGTTAACTTTTATATCATTGTTCTCGGGTGCCATCTGGGGCAAGCCTACCTGGGGCACTTGGTGGGAGTGGGACGCTCGATTAACCTCCATGCTAGTGCTGTTTTTTTTATACCTCGGTATGATTGCGTTACAAGGCGCCTATCGAAATCAAGATACAGCCGATAAAACCAGCGCCATTCTCGCGTTGGTTGGTATGGTAAATGTCCCCATTATCTATAAGTCGGTTGATTGGTGGTACACATTGCATCAACCAGCCACGCTAAAACTGCTAGAAAAATCTACGATTCACCCGAGCATGGCTTACCCTCTTATATGGATGATTCTAACTTTCTATCTTACCTATGCCTTGATATTACTACTCCATACGCGGGTAGAGATTCTTCAGCGTGAGAAGAGAACTCGCTGGGTGCAGGAATTAGTGAAGGAGGCCGATTAAACATGTCATTGTCTTTTCAGTTCGCCGACTTTCAAGCGTTTATTGCTATGGGCGGCCATGGGATTTATGTATGGCTGTGTTACGGCATTGTTATCACCGGGCTGCTAGGCCTTGTTATTGCACCGGTAATTAATCGCAAAAAATTCATTAAATCTCAACAATCAATATTGCGTCGTCAGGCTTCGCAAAATCAGGCTCATTAAAATGATGCACCCGAAACGTAAGCAGCGCCTAATACTTGTTATTTTTGTTGTTGTTCTTAGTTCTCTAGCCATTGGTTTAACCCTTTATGCGCTACGAGAAAATTTGAACTTATTTTACCCGCCTTCTGCAATAGTAGAGGGCAAGGCTCCTGCAGGTAAAACAATTCGCGGTGGAGGTTGTGTAGTACCGGGTTCTATAATGCGTTCTAAAGATAGTTTGCAAGTGGATTTCGATATAACAGATGGAATGGCGGAGGTTCGCGTGGTTTTTCATGGCATTCTTCCAGACTTATTTGCAGAGGGTGAGGCCGCCGTAGTTACCGGTATGCTCAATAGCGATGGTATTTTCGAAGCGGATAAAGTACTGGCAAAACATGATGAAAATTATATGCCGCCAGAAGTTTCCGAAACAGTTAAAACAACAGGGGAAGGCCATACGGCAACCTGTGAGGCGGTAAAGTATGATTCCTGAGTTTGGACAAATTGCACTAATTATTGCTTTTTTACTCTCGCTTTGCCTTTCGGTTATACCTATGGCCGGCAGCTTTAATGGACGTTTGGTATGGATGACATCGGCGCGGTCATTAGCTGTGGGCTTGTTTGTATTCGTTGCGTTATCCTTTGGCATACTGTCGTGGTCATTCTACGTAGATGATTTTTCAGTAGCTTATGTTGCTAATCATTCAAACCTCGTGTTGCCCGTACAATACAAAATCAGCGCTGTTTGGGGCGGGCACGAAGGCTCTCTATTGTTATGGGTGTTAATTCTTGCAGGCTGGACGCTTGCGGTGAGCGTGTTCAGTAATCGTCTGCCAATCGATATTTTGGCTCGGGTTCTTTCCGTGATGGGCATGATTTCGGTTGGTTTTTTGTTGTTTATGATTGCAACATCTAACCCTTTTGACCGAGTACTACCCAATATCCCCCATGATGGTGGCGATTTAAACCCACTCCTACAAGACGCTGGAATGATATTTCACCCGCCGATGCTGTACATGGGGTATGTAGGGTTTTCTGTTGTATTTGCTTTTGCGATTTCGGCTTTACTTTCAGGCCGGCTAGATGCGGCTTGGGCAAGGTGGTCACGCCCCTGGACCAACGCAGCCTGGTGTTTTTTGACAATAGGTGTTGCCCTAGGCAGTTGGTGGGCGTACTACGAACTTGGGTGGGGAGGTTGGTGGTTCTGGGACCCGGTAGAAAATGCGGCGTTTATGCCATGGTTGGTGGGCACAGCGCTTATTCACAGTTTGGCCATGACAGAAAAACGGGGCGTGTTTAAAAACTGGACTCTTTTTCTGGCAATATTCACTTTTTCTCTGAGCTTGTTAGGTACGTTTCTAGTGCGCTCTGGCGTGCTCACTTCGGTGCACTCGTTCGCAGCAGATCCAACCCGTGGCGTGTTTATACTGGCGTTTTTAGGTGTAGTGGTCGGTGGGTCATTAACACTTTTTGCACTGCGAGCACCGGTTGTTAAAAGTGTCTCAGGTTTTGGTTTTCTCTCTCGCGAGGCCTTCTTATTAGCCAACAGTATTATCTTTATTATTGCCGCCAATTTCATTTTACTTGGCACCTTGTACCCGCTTGTAGCAGATGCATTAGGGCAGGGGAAAATCTCGGTCGGAGAACCGTGGTTTAACACATTTTTTGTACCGCTCATGGCCGTTGTTGCGTTGACAATGGGGTTGGGCTCAATGCTTAACTGGAAAAAAACAGACTTCCAAAAGATAAAGCGGTGGCAGGTGCCACCTCTATTAGTCGCCTTGTGGATTGGTACATTTTTGCCTGGGGTGTTCGACGGCGGGTATTCTATTTCTGCGGCCATTGCGATTACGTTGGGTTCCTGGGTCATTTTATCGTCGGTTTGGGATGTGCGCCGAAAAATCAGTAAGTCATCAATCCCCTCTGAGGGAATGTCTAAATTGTCGCTCAGTTACTACGGTATGATCGTTGCTCATATCGGCTTTGCTCTTTCGCTTTTGGGTGCCAGCCTGAATACCATCTATAGCGACCAACGGGATGTGCGCCTATCGATTGGTGAGCCGCTATACGCAGCGGGTTACGAGTATGAATTACTTGATGTTACTCGCACGCGAGGTGCTAATTTTACCGCGGATGTCGGTGACGTGATTGTGCGGCGCAATGGCAAAGAAATTAGCCGCTTACGACCTCAAAAACGCCGCTATTTTTCCGGCGGTAATGTAATGACAGAAGCGGATATCGATGTAGGTTTTTTTCGTGATATTTATGTAGCACTAGGTGAAGAACTGGACAATGGCGACTGGGCTATACGCATACACTTTAAGCCACTTGTACGTTGGATATGGTTTGGTGCATTGTTTATGGCAATAGGGGGCGCTATTGCCATCAGTGATCGCCGCTATAAACTTCGCAAAAAGAAGACCAAGAAAGAGAGTGATATCCAAACGGAACACCCTGGTCCAGTAAGTGAGGCGCTTGGCGCTGCGGATAACAATGTTACAGGCACAACGCCGTCATGAATCGACTTAAACTCTTTATCCCTCTCTTTATATTTGCGGTACTCGCCGCTTTTCTCTGGAAAGGTTTATCTTTAGACCCGAATTATTTGCCTTCTGCGCTTATAGACAAGCCTGTGCCGGCGTTTGAACTGCCCAACTTGCGCGAGCCAGATCAATTAGTAAAAACTGAAGAATTGTTAGGTGAACCCTACTTGTTAAATGTTTGGGCCACTTGGTGTCCTAGTTGTCGAGTTGAGCACCCTTATTTACTCCAGCTTGCAGAGCAGGGTGTAAAAATAGTGGGTTTAAACTATAAAGACGAAGATGAGGCAGCGAAGGAATGGTTGAAGCATTTTAAAGACCCTTACAGCCTTATTATAGCTGACAGAGAAGGGCGCCTAGGGCTCGACTTAGGTGTTTATGGTGCGCCAGAAACGTTTATTGTTGATGCCCAAGGCATCATTCGATACAAACACGTTGGTGTGGTGGACGAACGCGTATGGCGATCTACGCTCGCGCCAATCTACAATAAATAACGGCACTATTATTTGGAAAAAGTGGAGGCGCACTACGCGCCTGATACAGCGTCGAGGCTCCTCAGTGGGCCTTAATTAAACACCCTAGAACAGTACACTCATGCGTTTGCTACCTGAATACTCTCCCGTTAAAAGTATCCTGCTTGCACTGCCCTATGCCGGTGGTGATTGGGATGCAAATCTGTCGGCGGCTTTAGAATGCTATACCGATATGGTCGAGGCTTTTATCCGCAGTGATAACGCTATAAATGTATTGTTGTTGACGCAACCTCGGAGCCGGGTCGAAAATTGGGTTAGTGGTTTGGCATTAACCGAAAAACAATTACAGCAGTTACAGGTGATACGTGACATAGCCTACGATGATACCTGGGTAAGAGATTTTGGGCCGTTAAGTTTTAACGAAAAAGGGAAGCCGCAATCGGCTACCTGTTATAAAACATTTACGTTTAATGGCTGGGGGAATAAGTATGCCTACAGTGCGGACGATAAAGTATCACAACAATTGATTCGCTACGGTATTGGCCCCCATTTAAAGTTGAACCTAGTGGTAGAGGGGGGAGGCATTGAAATAAACAACGCGGGTCATTTATTATTGAATAAGAATTGTATTGTCACCGATACCCGCAACCCAAATGTTGATATGGCGGCGTTAGAGGCGAGAATAAAAAGCGA
Organism: Teredinibacter franksiae; assembly: GCF_014218805.1. Taxonomy (NCBI): domain Bacteria; kingdom Pseudomonadati; phylum Pseudomonadota; class Gammaproteobacteria; order Cellvibrionales; family Cellvibrionaceae; genus Teredinibacter; species Teredinibacter franksiae. The sequence goes on from NZ_JACJUV010000004.1 coordinate 29,375, forward strand.
CTTGGGCAGTGGTGAAATTCTTTGGCTTGAAAATATACAATTAACCGGAGATGATACCGACGGCCATATTGATACGATTGCCCGCTTTCTTAATGATCACACCATCGTGGCCTGCGAAGCTAATACAGAACATCACGATGCTGAGTCGCTCGAGCGGCTCAACCAACAACTAACCGACATTTGTGAACAGAAAGGTTGGACACTTGCGGGCTTACCGGTACCGGTCATACATAGCCAGGTCGATAATCGCATATTACCCGCAACCTACGCTAATTTTCTCCACTGTAATAACACACTTTATGTCCCCATTTACGGTGTTGCTGAAGACGAAAAAGCCATTGCAGTATTACAGTCCTTAGCTCCCGAAAAAACAATCGTGGCTATTCGCTGTGAGGCATTGCTAGAGCAGCATGGCAGCCTCCATTGTGCAACCATGCAAATTGCTAGGTGAACCCGCAAATGAACAACACATTTATTGCCGCCGTTATACAACAGCCTATTTCCGGCAACGAAAAGTCGGTGAATCTCTCAGAAACAGAACAGCACATCCGTGATGCAGTCTATCAAGGGGCTGAATTAATTGTATTACAGGAGCTGCATGCAACCCGCTATGTTTGCCAAATAGAAGACACCGACGTTTTCGATCTCGCCGAACCATTGGACGGCGTTACCGCACAATTGATAGGTGCTCTTGCTGAAGAGCTGGATGTTGTCATTGTAATGTCAGGCTTTGAGCGTCGAGCCGCCGGCCTGTACCACAATACGGCTCAGGTTTTCGACGGAGACCAAGGCCGAGTGGGTCTCTATCGGAAAATGCATATACCCGATGACCCTGGTTTTTATGAGAAATTTTATTTCACTCCAGGTGATGCTGAGTCTAGTAAATTAAATGGTTTCGAGCCCGTCCAAACACGCCTTGGTAAACTGGGCATACTGATATGTTGGGACCAATGGTACCCAGAAGCAGCACGCTTAATGGCCCTGGCTGGCGCGGAATGCTTGATTTACCCCACGGCCATAGGTTGGGATCCTAACGACGATGACGATGAGCAAAACCGGCAGCGCGATGCCTGGCTCACGATTCAGCGCGGGCATGCCATCGCCAATGGCCTCCCAGTGTTAGTGGCCAATCGAACGGGTTACGAGCCTTCGCCTACAGATGATTCAGACGGCATTGAGTTTTGGGGTTCAAGCTTCATTACGGGGCCTCAAGGGGAATATCTATTAGAGCCTTCAATAGAAGCCGAGGGGGCATTATTTGCTCAAATCGATTTAGGGCGTTCCGAACAGGTAAGGAGGGTTTGGCCTTTCCTTAGAGACAGGCGTGTTGATGCCTACCAAAACATGAACCGACGATGGCTGGATGACGATCACTCGTAGTGGTTTACCTGTTCCAATTGTGCTTAGCGTGTATTTCAGGCTGGTTAAAAATCCAACAGCGCGCAATATGGTGCAGTGCAGCATTCGTGTGCTATTATTCAAAGATCAATGAGTTCAATTGTTCGTTTTTTCGAATATCAGCACACCACACCTCTGCGGAGGAATCAGCATGCTCTACCACGCCTACGAAATTAATCACGCCGCCATGGCCCCTTTACGAGAGGCCATTGAAGCGAATAAACGCTTGCTAGAATCCCCCTACAACCCTGCATCCTACACTTGGCTTGGCAAAACGGCCTCTGCTGCCTGTGACCTTTTTGAATCTGCAACCCGGCGATATGCAAAGCCAACCTGGGACTTACATACCGCAACGATTAACGGGGTTAATGTACCCATAAAGGAGCGTGTCGTCTGGGAAAAGCCATTCTGTAGAATGCTCCATTTTGAACGGCCGGCTACAGAACTGCAAAAAGCCCAAAAGAAGGCCAAGGCAGAGCCTCGTGTGCTACTGGTAGCACCGCTTTCCGGGCACTATGCGACCTTACTGCGGGGCACCGTTGAGGCATTTCTACCGGAGCATGAAGTCTATGTCAGCGATTGGGCCGACGCGCGAGAAGTCCCCTTAAGCCGGGGTCGGTTCGACCTAAATGACTACATCGATTACATTATTGAAATGCTTGAAGTGCTAGGGCCAGATGCCCATATTATAAGTATATGCCAGCCTGGCCCACCGGTATTGGCGGCAATTTCGATTATGTCTGAACGGGAGCATGACAGCTTACCGGCGACTATGACTTTTATGGGGTCTCCAATCGATACACGGCTGTCGCCCACATTACCCAATCGTGTTGCCATGGAACATAGTTACGAGTGGTTCAAAGAAAACATGATTTATACGGTTCCTTGGCCTAATAAGGGCGTAATGCGCAAGGTGTACCCAGGCTTTTTACAACTAAGCGGCTTTATCACCATGAACCAGGGCCGGCATGCCATGGCCCACCGCAAATATTTTGAGCATCTCGTCGAAGGTGATTGTGACAGCGCACAAAAGCACCGTAATTTTTACGATGAATACCTCGCGGTACTGGATTTAACCGAAGAATTCTATCTGCAAACGATACGGGACATTTTCCAACAACATAAATTACCCAAAGGTGAGTTTTATCATCGTGGTAAGCGTGTGGACCCTAAAAAGATAACCCAAGTGGGTTTGATGACCATCGAGGGTGAAAAGGACGATATTTCAGGTATTGGCCAAACTCAGGTAGCCCACAGTTTGTGTCCCAACATTCCAGAAGAAAGCCAATTAGATTACATTCAGCCTGGAGTAGGTCATTACGGTGTCTTCAGCGGTTCTACCTTCCGCGCAGAAGTTAAGCCAAAAATGCAGGCGTTCATGCGTAAACATTTTGATGAAAAAAAGGAAGCGCACTTTCAAAATTCGAATGAATATTTAGTCCGTAGCCTTGACGATTAATATCTTAGCGGGTGGCAATTATTTCTGGCGAAGGAATGATTGTCCCGGCTGTTACCAAAATCGGTGAAGTGTCCGAATGTGGGGCGGCTAACAAAGAGTTTTTTAACGAAAATACCCGGAGTTTCTCTGAATTAAGCTCAACGAGTACATCTGTAAAGTAAGATTTAAACAGCCTGTCTAGGGTGCCGTCAGTAATGGCCAATTCCAGCGCAATGGTTAAGCGTTCCGATAATTTCGGGTAGTGATCGCTGACCTGAAAAAACACCGGGAACGGATAATAAATCATAATGTCTGGGACAATAGTGAGATCATTATACTCGCTACCCAGTTCTTTCAAAGTCTGCTTTGCTTCACCGGCACTCAGCGGGATATAGTCAAATCGACCTCGGCTTAGCATGAAGAATAGTGAGTCGAATGTTGTGCCCACCACCAACGGTAATGCATTTTCTTCGTAAATGGGCACGTCAGCCCAATAATTCACTTGCCCAGCACGAAAATTTTGTAAATCTGAATAGTTCTGAATAGACTCAAATTTTTTGACATCCGTTTTACGCACAATAAGTACTCGATACCCAAGTAAGCCTTTCATAACTGGCAGTGGTATAACGTTGAGCTGTCGGTCGAAAGCCATTTGCTTCGAGGGTAATGGATTGGTGAAGAAATTTACTTCTTGGCCTTTGGCGACAACGCGCCTACCTCGATCATAATTGACGTCTAGGTAGTTGACACTGAAATCAAAGGGACCAAAATCAACTTGAGTGCGCTGCAGTAAAATCTCCGCTAAAACAGACTCGTAGGTAGCACGGCTGGTACTCAAACCGGTAGCCCAGAAAGCGGCTTTAAGCGCATTATCATCTGCTTTTGCAGCATGGCAAAAGGGTAGCAGCGCTAATATGGCCAGTATGGCAAATTGCATGCTAGGCATTATTCAGTGGCGTTCGAGGTGTCATGGCGATAAGTGAAACAAACAGTTTATTCATTATTATTGAGTGCTTTGGCGTTTAAGTAAACCAATCGCGATAGTCATAATGTCACGACACGTTTGGAGCGTCAATCAGCCTTGTATGAATTGTATTATGTGTTTTATCAGCCAAAAACATGAATTATTGGGCGTTTTTTGCTAATTAAGGAATAAAATGCAGAGATTAGGAAGGCGAGCATGTAAATACTTGTAACCCGCTTAACGACAACATGTATTGCTCGGAGAACTTGAGGGTCGGCCCCAAAAGGCGGGTGTAAGGGTGTTGTGCCTAATGGCGCAATGCTTCCACCCTTTAACGGGCTATAGTTTTTTTGTTCTGATTGCCTGTATCGAGGGCGCGTATACCGAGAGAGCGATTAAGCGTTTAACGTATACGTTCTGCGCGTTTGAGCTTGAGCTTGAGCTTGAGCTTGAGCTTGAGCTTGAGCTTGAGGTTGAGGTTGAAGATGAGGTTGAAGGTTATTCAAGCCCCTTGAATTCACCTGAGAAATTTGCATCGTAGACATCGCCACCGGATGACATCAGTACGTAGAGCGTCTGTTTTTCAATTTTATTACCAACGGCTATAATGTAATACCCATTACCTTTTATATGTATTGCGATATTATCGTTTGGAACGGAAGCCCAGCTTTCAGGTATTTTCCCTATCGCCAAACCAACATCCTTTTCTGACAATTGCTTTGCAACATCGGCGGCTAAAGATATAGCCTGTACTTCTGTAAGGTCTGGATGCGTGTGATCGCTATGGGCAAATACTTGCGTACTAACCAGTAATACTAACGATAAAAAAAACGGTATATATGCCTTCATCAGATCACCTAATAGTTGGGTGCTTAGTGGGAGTGCAGGTTTTCGCCGTCGTGTGAATGCTCATCAAGGGCTTTCTCTTCATTAGCTTGCGAATGATCTGCTTTAAAATTCAACGTCCTTGGGTAGTTGGTTAGCGGCGATGCATTAACCTCCATATCTTCGTGAATATGAGAATGGTCATCGGCGTTTAGGGGGAAATCATCGGGAAATCGCGAGTGTTGGTAGCCATGCAGTTGCATAAGTAATAATAGCCCGCCTAGTAGCATCAGCCCGATATTGGCGCCCTTACTGAAGTGAGAGAAGGATTGTGTTTGTCTCCACCCTGAAAGTACCAACAACATTACACTCAAAGCGATGATTTGGCCAACCTCTACGCCGACGTTAAAGGAAAGAATTTTTAACACTAAATCATCACTACCGAGCGGTAATTGTTGTAAACGTGTAGATAAACCAAAGCCGTGAATCAACCCAAAAGCAAATACCATCCAGGTTAAATTGGGTGATCGCACTTGAAAATACCGTTTAAAGCCATCTAAATTATCGAAAGCTTTATAGCAAACAGTCAACGCTATAACCGCATCTATTAGATAGTAATTGGCCTTTATCTCCAGCAATGTTGCGAAAACAAGCGTTATCGAATGGCCAATGGTAAAGGCGGTAATGAATTTTAGGATGTCTTTAAATTGGGTTAGGAAAAAAACCACCCCAAGCAAAAACAATAAATGATCGTATCCCGATAGCATATGGGTTGCGCCGAGCTGCATATACTCAAAGAAGCTAGCGTTAAGAATACGCGCTTGATCTTCTACAGACATGCCATGGGCAAAAGCCGTGCTACTCAGGCTGGTGATTAAAACGAGTAAAATAAGCCTAAGCATACAGAGCCTCTGAAGACGGATTTAGGTGGTTGAAGGTCTACATCTTGTTACGCGTATTATCTACACAGCGCACCGGTTAAGGGATTATAAACATTAAAGCATTTAGGGCGCCTCTATTATTTGCTTTAAGCCTCTGGATTTGTGTGCGGTTTCAAGGGGGGGGATTACAGGCATGCCGGTTGGCCGTCGAGAAATTTTAACGTCCTACAAAATTAGCATACAAGCCACCGAAGGGCGGTGCCTGGAAAACCGGGAGTGCAACAGATCTTCGCTGTGCAGGCCGCCGTACTTAAGGAGTGCCAGGCCCCGTGCACAAACCAAAATTGATTATTAGCGGTACCCTTTTGTTGTTCACACCTTTTCGTTAATACCGTATCACCTATTGGTGGATTTACGGCTTTTTTCGCCCGCACTTATGTGCACGCTGTAAGCTTGAAAGCTTTGGTTCACTAAGTTTCTACGCAATTACCACGGTTATAGAGCCTATTTTCTTGTGCGGGCCACTTCAAGGTGTTCACACATCATCTGCGCCCCTTCAAGAATTCTAACCGTGTGACGTTGAATAATATCCGGAGGAATAAAAAAAAGGTTGTTGCGTTGAACAGCGTTCAGGCTAGTCCACTTTCCCCACATGCCGAGCCAATCGGGGCGCTGCTCACCCATGCCGCTGGCAATTATGACGTCTGGATTACGCATAATAACGGATTCGATAGAAATTTTTGGCGCTAGGGAAGGGGAGTCACCAAAAGTATTTTGGCCACCACACAAACGAATAACATCACTAATAATGTGCTTATCGTTCAGGGTTTGTATTGGGTCATTCCATACTTGGTATAGGGTCGATACCATCGGTTTCGTACTGTAAGCTCGTTTAAGGTTTTGATGACGTATTTCGTAGCGAGACGCGGATTTTTCAGCGTACGTAGACTGGCCAGTTAATGTGCCATAGTCGCGAATCGAGCGTGGAACATCTTCTAAAGTGTGTGGGTCGCTTGCGTACACGGGTATCTCCAGTGTTTCCAGCTTGCTTAATACGCGTCCACCGTGGCCGGAATGCCAAATAAGTACTAAGTCTGGCTTTAACGCAACGATTGCCTCCAGGCTATAACGACTGATCGCACCAACGCGTTTCACGCTCTTGGCTTGCTCGGGGTAATCGCAATAATCAACGGCGCCAACCAGATACTCGCCCGCACCGGCCTCAAAAATATTTTCAACAATGTGAGGGGCAAGTGCGACGATGCGCCGTGCGGGTTTCTCTAGGCGAACGTCTCGGCCGAGGTAATCTTTTACCACAATACTGGCACTTGAAGGGAAAGCGGCGAGAACTAATAAAACAGCGACAATACATTTCATTATACTAAAACCAATTATTAATAATCGTTAAACGCTATAGGCTCACAATACCAGTACGGCAACAAGCAAGGTGACTAACTCTGCAATTTCTATCAGTGCACCCACGCAATCACCGGTGTAACCGCCTATTTTTTTTATCCATTGATGCCGCCACCACAATAGCCATAGGCCAAGGGTGGACACAAGTGCAAGCACAATGGCTAGGGTAGTGACGAATACAGTACTGACAACAAGTACTAGCCCCATAATAATTATGAAATAGCGATAGCCTTTTATTCGCAGACCCGCCGAAGCACCCGTTTCTCTGGCGTATGGGGTAACCAGTATGTATACGACGGCGAGAAAACGTGACCACATTAGAGCAATAAATAATCCGCTAATAACCAGCGTTTGTGAACCCAAAAGTGCGTGTAGTAAACAGACTTTTACAATAAGCGTGAGGCATATAGCGACTATACCCATTGTGCCCGTATGGGGGTCTTTCAGTACGGTATCGATAACATCGGGGTTTTTGTGCCCAGCATAACTGGCGTCAACACAGTCTGATAAGCCATCAAGGTGTAAAGCGCCTGTTAATAGCACCCAAATCACCACGGTTAAAGCTGCCGTTAGTAAAGACGGAAGTTGGTTAGCTAATAGCAGCGGTATCAAGGAGATGCCGCCAGCCAATATTAGACCGACTACGGGGTACCAGAGCACTGATTTTTGTAATAGTGCGGTGTCTGTTTTCGATGGAAAATATTTTTCTGGAACGGGGATGCGCGTGAGTAACGCAAGAGCAATCAAAAGTGGTTGGAAGAAAGTCATTTCTGCTTAACCTGTTAAGTTGTGCGCTAGCAGTTTAATCACTCTATTTTTTTCATCGTCAAATACGCCTACGCGAGAAAAACAGGCGTAAGGTACATCGAAACAAGTAGCGTATTGTAGTGGCATATTCAATAAATAACTAAGGAGCACGCGAATAACACCGCCGTGGGTAACGAGCAGAACCTGTTTACCTGCATGGTTCTCCATTAGGTCTATGAAAAATTGTTCGAGACGCACTTTAACATCAGCTAACGGTTCGCCCCCTGGAGGTGAATGATTAGCTGGGTTTTGTTGCCATTTTAAAAATGATAGGTTCGCTGACGCAATAAGTTGATCAATTTTAACGCCTTCCCAATCACCAAACGACATTTCTTGTATACGTGGTTCAATAATTAAGGTGGTGCCTGTTTGTGCGTGTAAATGCTCTGCATATTCACGGCAACGGACGAGTGGGGAACTTATGATGCAGTCCCAGCTTTGGTCTAATGCGGCTATACGGTCCTGCATATCTTGCAGGCCCTTTGGTAACAGGGCAACATCGGTTTTACCGCGAAAAATATGGCCGCCTTCACATTCACTGTGTCGGAGGATATCGATGTAAGTCGCGGTCATGGTGGTGTTCATGCGTCACTCACACCCGCGGCATCGAAGGTGGCCATTTGATTGTGTAAAGCTAGGGCGGATTTTATAAGCGGTACCGCCACAGCAGCACCACTGCCTTCGCCTAGCCGAAGGCCTAGATTCAAAAGGGGTTTTGCGTAGAGTGATTCCAATACCAATGCGTGTGCTGGCTCAGCGGACTGATGCGCAAAAATCAGCCAATCTGAAACGCTGGGGTTTAATCTGCAGGCTATGAGCGCAGCGGCTGTGGTTATAAAACCATCTACCAGTACAGGGATGCCTTTTTGTGCTGCGCCAATATAGGCGCCGGTTAGCGCGGCTATCTCAAATCCGCCCAAACAACGTAAGGCTTCAAGCGGATCGTCAGCGTTGATGTGGTTAACCTCAAGCGCTTTACGCACAACCGTGCACTTATGCTGCAATGTCTTGGTGTCTACCCCTGTTCCGGGGCCTACGGTTATCTCCGGTGTAAGTGTTAATAAAGCGCTGAACAGTGCTGAAGCCGATGTGGTATTGCCAATGCCCATTTCGCCGCCTATAAACAGATCGCAATCAGTAACGCTGTCGCGCCCAGAAGCCATAGCGGTCATGCATTGCTGCTCGCTCATCGCGGCACCTTGGGTGAAATCGTTTGTACAGGGTGCAATCGCACAGTCTTCAACGCCATCAGTGCTAATTAGCTTGTGTGCAGTGCCCATATTAAGGACTTTAAAGTCGGCCCCCATCTGTTTAGACAAAATACTGATAGCCGCACCACCGCGGATAAAATTTTCTATCATTTGCGTTGTTACAATTTGAGGGAAAGCGGAGACGCCTTGGGCGCATACCCCATGATCACCTGCAAATACACGCACATTGACCTTATTCAATTGCGGTTTTACGCGGCCCTGGTAGCCACAAAATGAAATAGCTATTGATTCAAGTTCGCCAAGTGAACCCGGCGGTTTCGTGAGCGTATTCTGATACCCTGCAGCTTGCGCTCGACTATTTTTGTCAATTATGGCAGCAGGCTGCCTGTGCCACTTAGTATTGTCATTCATAGTGCATCTACTCGATTTGTAACAGCGTAATACATTAGGATTTAGAGGCGCCCTTAAGTTCAAGTGGTAGCCCGGCCACTACCAGAGTCACAGTATCGCACTGTTCAGCCAGTGCCTGGTGCAGCCAACCGCTTTCATCAACGAATGTTCGAGACAATTCTCCAAGAGGAACAATGCCGGAACCTACTTCGTTACTAACAAAAAAAACATCAGCTTGAAGTGTGTAGATGGTGTTTAGCAGTTTTTGTTTTTCTTTTAAAAAACAGCTTTGCTCAACACAGTTAGACAGCCATAACGTTAGGCAATCAACCACTATGGCGGTTTCTGGGCTATCGGCCACCGATAAAGCACGGGAAAGCAGGGTAGGCTCTTCAATTAATTGCCAATCTGTTTCGCGTGATTGTTTATGTATGGCAATACGCTCCGCCATCTCATTATCTCCGGCTTGGCCGGTGGCAAGATACACTCGTTTTTTTCCCGTTGCCTTAGCGCGGGTTTCGGCGAGACGGCTTTTTCCGCTGCGCGCTCCACCTAATATAAGTTGCTTCATGCGATTACGTGAACCTTTCCTGTCTCGGGGTGCTTTACTAGACGCAAGTCAGCACTGAATAATTTTTTTAATAACGGCTCGGTCAGAATTTCTTGGGTATTTCCCTGGGCTATGGTGCTCCCCTGCAATAGTGCAAGTGTATGATCGGCGTAGCGGGCAGCAATATTTATATCGTGTACAACCATAAATATGGCTACACCTTCTGCAGCAAAGCGCTGGACAGCCTCCATTAATTGCTGCTGATGACCTAGGTCGAGGGCAGACGTGGGCTCATCTAGGAGTAACAGCCGTTGCGATGCATCCTCTTCACGCCAGATTTGCGTCATAACGCGTGCTAGTTGCGTACGCTGTTTTTCGCCACCCGATAATTGTGTGTATAGCCGGCCAGACAAATGACTAATGTCCATCGCCAACATAGCTTCGCGCACGATTTGTTGATCAAGCCTGAACCCAGTACTGTGGGGTGTGCGCCCCAAAGCCACTACTTCAGCAACGGTATAAGGAAAATTCAATAGGCTTAGCTGGGGTAATACCGCTACCGATTTTGCCTGCTCAGTTATATTCCAACTGGGCCTATGGCCACAGAGAAGCAGCTCGCCGCTATACGTAGGGATATCACCAATAATTGCGTTTAAAAGTGATGTTTTACCTGCACCATTAGGCCCAACCACAGCGTGGATTTCGCCAGCATGAATTTTAAGGTCGATGTCTCTTACGAGTACTAGCTTATCTACTGTTACGGTTAATTTTTTTGACTCGAGAATGCACATGATTTTATTGCATCCCGTATTGGTAGCGTTTCCGCAGCAGCGAGATAAATACAGGTGCACCGATGAGTGCCGTAACGAGACCTACGGGCATTTCGGTAGGTGCGATAACAGTGCGTGCAAAAGTGTCGGCCACCACTAATAATAACGCACCTAAAACAGCGCTTAGCGGAATCAAATAACGGTGATTAGGACCGATTAGCATACGTACAATGTGCGGCACAATAAGGCCAATAAATGAAATTGTGCCAGCCAGCGCAACGGAAGTGCCCACGCCAGCGGCGACAATAATGATGAGTCTTCTTTTGATTCGATTAACGTCGACACCTAAGTGCCGAGCCTCAGATTCACCTAGTAATAATGCGTTAAGGGCAGAATACTGAAAGGGTATAACGCAAAACACAAACAGCATTACCGCGGCTACAATGCCTACGTGTGTATAGTCGGCGGCATCAAGCCCACCCATACGCCAAAGGGTAATACGTTTAAGCATTTCGTTGTCGGCAATAAACTCCAAAATGTTAGATAAGCTACCGGCGAGAAAAGTAACGGCTATACCCGCCAGAAGCATAGTGGTCACAGAGGTTCCGCTAGAGCTGGTCGATATTCTATAAACCAGTATTACCGTGAGAATGCTGCCAATAAAAGCCCCAACCGTAACCAGAGAAAGTCCGGCAATTGACCACTGTGTTGTATTCAATAAAACAATAACAATGGCGGCGCCGGCAGATGCGCCAGCACTAACGCCGATTAGAGATGGATCTGCAAGAGGATTGCGAAAAAGCCCCTGGGTTATCGCGCCACAGCTAGCAAGCATGGCGCCGACCGAGAGCGCTAACAAAGTACGGGGGATGCGCAATCGTTCAATAATCAACTGCGTTTGTTGGTCGGCTTTACCCGCAAGTACGGCAAAAAGATTTTCCAGAGAAATAGGAACTGCACCGAAAGCAAGTGAAAGAAGGGCAACCGTCAGTACGAGCAGTAATGCGCAAAATAAAATTCTATACCAATGATTTTGCAAAGTTTCAACGGTAAGTAGCATTAGCTGCACCTTCCCTCTGTTGCGGCTTTGGCTGTATCGGTGTCTGAGTTGAGCAGTGAGAGAATACTGTCAATATCCAGGTGCTCTTCGGCAATATCGGCAAGTCGTTCCAGTTGGCTTTCTCGCAGCTGGTCTATATCAACAACTTCGCTAGTGGTCAGTCCTGCCCAGTTTAGAATTAATGCACCCGCTTCGGGTTCGTCTAAAATGCCGTGGAGATAGGTGCCGAAAATTTGATTGTCATCACTTATATAGCCGTCGGTACTCTCGTCGTTGAAGAACACGGCTGGGCGCAAAGGGGTCTGTGCGTGACTGATTCCATGGTGAATTTCATATCCGTTGGCGACGGCTTTTTTGTTATCCAGTTGCAACGAACCTGTTTTTTTGAGTAACGACTTAGCAGGCGCAAGCTCAGTAGATACCGGTAGTAGGCCAAGGGCTGCCGTTGTACCCGCTGGGCCCTCGATAGCGAGAGGGTCACAAATTTGGCTACCTAACATTTGAAACCCACCACAGATGCCTATTAACTTGCCGCCATAGCGCAGGTGTTTGCGCAGTGCGGCTGGCCATGCACTGTTTAGCAATACCGTCACATCGGCTCGCACATTTTTACTGCCCGGTAAAATAATTAGGTCACACGGGGGAGGGGGTTGTGACAGCGAAACAAACTGTAAGTTAACGCGCGGATGTAAGCGTAACGGATCGAAATCAGTATGGTTACTGATGCGCGGAAAAACAGGTACCACAATGGTAAAAGGTTGTTCTGCTGTATCAGCAATCTGCTGGGTAGAAATAGCGTCTTCTGCATCGATATAAAAATCTTGAATATAGGGCAGTACACCCAACACCGGTCTTCCGGTTCGCTTGGTTAACCAAGCGAGACCCGGGTTAAGTAAATGTATGTCACCACGAAATTTATTGATCACAAAGCCTTTTACACGCGCTTGCTCCGAGGGAGACAGTAGTTCCAATGTGCCCACCAGGTGGGCAAAAACCCCTCCCTTATCGATATCCGCAATAATAATAACGGGGCAGTCGGCCTCCTCGGCGAAGCCCATATTGGCAATATCGCCTTGGCGAAGGTTTATTTCGGCGGGGCTGCCTGCGCCTTCGATGACGATTGCATCATACTGCTTAAGTAAGCGCTGAAACGAGTCAAAAACCGCCGCTTTTACCGTCGGTTTATACGCATGGTAGGTGTCGGCATTCATGTTGCCTAACACCTTACCCTGCACGATAATTTGCGCTCCAATATCACTAGATGGCTTAATAAGCACCGGGTTCATATCGGTGTGGGCCGTTACGCGACAGGCTAACGCCTGTAAGGCTTGAGCGCGACCCAATTCGCCACCGTCTTCACCTACGGCACTGTTAAGGGCCATATTTTGCGGTTTAAAGGGCGCCACACTTAAACCTCGGCGCACAAGTACTCGGCCAAGGGCTGCGACAAGCGTACTTTTGCCCGCATCCGATGTGGTGCCTTGTACCATGAGTGTGCCGGGGGTCATGGAAATATTCTCTCGATAATTGGCCCTAATGTGTGTTTAAGGCGCCCTAAAAATCAACGCCTTTACGGGCTTTTATCCCGGAGGTAAATGCGTGCTTAATATCTTTAACTTCAGAAACGGTATCGACAACATCACGTAGTGCTGTACCACCACCGCGGCCGGTTACCACAACACTTTGCTCTCTAGGCCGCTGGTTGATTGTTGTTACCACTTCGTCTTCATCGAGATATTTATAGGCTAGCATATAGGTAATTTCGTCGAGTACGACCAAATCTATACTGGGGTCTTGCAGTAAGGGTTTAGCAAAGGCCCAGGTTTTTTCGGCGGCAGCAATATCACCGCTCCGGTCTTGAGTGTTCCAAGTAAAACCCGTGCCCATTTGATAGAAGGCGACCTCAGGGCATTTCTCGCGTAAATATATTTCTTCACCGGATAATTGTTCGCCCTTTATAAATTGAATAACAGCCACTTTTTGACCATAACCTAAGGCTCGCATTACCATGCCAAAAGCTGAGCTGGATTTACCTTTGCCATTTCCGGTAAGCAGAAGGGCAACACCACGTTCCTCGTCAGCACGTTCAATATTGTTGTCCACCTTGGTTTTTTGCTTTTCCATAGCGGCTTTGTGCTTATCGTTTTTGTGCGAATCGGTCATTAGTGTGCCCTGTTAGTTTAATATTCGTAACGAACGCCGGCGTAAGCCGCCACGCCGGATGTATTGAAACCTGTTACCTCTTCGTATTGTTCATTCAAAACATTATCGACTCTACCGAACAAATTTAGGCCCTTCAAAATAGCGTAGTTAGCGCTAATGTCCAGTAGTTGATAGTCGTCTAGCTCAATCCGACCGAGCTCATATATTTCATTTACAGAGCCTTTTGAAATTCGGTAATTGGTGCGAATGTTCAAATCGTTGTCGAGCAAAGTAAAGATAAAGCCAGCGTTAACGGCCTTTTCTGGTCGACGAATTCTTTGTTGCTGGCTACTCGTTTCTGTATCGTTGAGGGTACCGTTAAGTTTGAATTCAACCCAGTCGGCCAAAGGCATATTGAACGCTAGCTCCTTGCCACTAGAGTGGCTTGTACCATCACCTTGTAAATAACCCGAATAGGCTACAAGATCGAAAAATATTTCATTTTCGATACTTTGATTGAAGTAGGTAAACTCCAAGCTAGAGGCGTTTGAAAAGAAATAGTCGAAGCCAATATCGAAGCCCTGGCTCTGTTCTTCGTTAAGTTCAGTTTCTGCAGCCAAGCCAAAGGCGCTATCGCTTTGGTTGTAGGCCAGTTCAGATAAGCTTGGTGCGCGAAAACCGTTACCGAAACTTGCACGTAGTTTGTAGCTACTGTCTGCCAGCTCGCCTATATAGGCAGATGTTAACCTCAGGCTTACATGCTCACCAAAATCATCGTGGTCATCATAACGGGCGCCTGCACTAAAATATAGGCTGTCGTTAAAGCCTAGCTGTAGTTCCGAAAATAAGCCCATTTGATCACGATTCAGGTCATCGCCATCAACAACATCCATTGTCTCACCTTTCAAATCGGAGCCCGCTACCAGGGTCACGCTATCATTGATGTCGGAGCTGATAACAATGTCGTGCTTGCGGATTTTACCTTTTGTAGCAAAGCTGCTGTCACCGTCTGTAAAGTTAGTACGCTCAACAGCCGTATTAGATGACCCCAACGTAAGTTCTAGGTCATCGCCAGTGTAGTCTATGCTTGCACGAGCCGTGGTTTGTTCAAATTCGCCGACACAGTCATTGCTGCTGGGGTAGCCGCAATTATCGAATTCACTTTCGGCGTTTACGTCCCTGAAAACCACTTGAAAACGCAGGTTTTCTTGCGCGTTGGAGGCTGCAAGTTTTCCGTGGAGTGTACGGTTTTCGTAGCCGTCACTCTCGTTGGATTCATCGCTGGTACGTGCATTAAAACCATCCGTCTTTTTATCGGAGGCCGATAAAAACAGTTGGTAGCGATCTGAGCCTGCGGCAACAAAACCATCAATGTCTTGAGTGCCATAACGCCCAGCCTGTGCGCTTACTTGGCCAGCTACGCCTTCTGAAACGCTACGGCTAAAAATATTAATAACACCGCCGGCGTCTGCTCCGTAGGCAAAGCCCTGTGGGCCTCGCAGAATTTCAATTCTTTCAATGTCGCCACTGTTGGTTAGGTGTTGTACCTGCGGGCCTATTTGAGTGCCTGTGGGGTCTGAAATTTCAACGCCATCAATCATAATAAGCGTGCGGTAGCCTTCCTCACCGCGAATACGCAAGCTGGAAACCTTGCCGGGGCCGCCAGAATTGGAAGCAGAAATACCCACTTGGCTTCGTAACAAGTCTGTTATAGCAGGGTAGTTTGCGAGCGCTATTTCTTCGGCATTAATGACACTAACAGACGCACCAATTTGACGAACGGGCGTCTCGTTTCTAGAAGCGGTAATAATAACTTCTTCTAGTAGGTCTTGAGAAAAGCTTGGATGAGTGTACAGCGCGGCAACCACCGCAGAATAGATTAAAGTTTTTTTCACTTTGAGCCCCAATAGCTATAAAGATAATAAGCAATTGAGGGAGGCATCACGAGGAAGATAAAGGCTTTGGTGGGCCCCAGGGCAGAAAAACAGAAAAGCTATAGCGCCCTGAATCAGTCCTGGATGGAAGCCCTCCGCTCCATCAACGAACGCACATTTGGCTGGTGTCGGGCTCGTAGGCCTAAGGGCCCATTTACCGTTGCGGGGGCAGCGTTGGTTTTTCACCAAACTTCCCAATTAAGCGAGCCATCTAACTAGATGGCCGTTGCACCAAAATGCAGGGCGCACTCTAGGGCCAATGGCGCCCAAAGTCAATTAGGGAGTTTGATGTAGGAGTCATTGGCACAGACGGTTTGATACAGCGCAACCGATTAAGGCTATAGTTTGCGTGGAAAGGGGATTTTCATTAATTGCGCAATGGCAAAGTAAGTGTAATACGTAAACCAGCCGGCAAAAAGCACATCACTTAAAAAGTGTCCGCCCTGAATAATACGAACGAAGCCCACCAGTCCACCCAGTATTATCCCATAGGCAAACCAAACGCGCCGCTGTCTTACCCAGGCTACCGCTAACAAATAGAATCCAATGGCGGCATGACCGCTTACAAAAGAGCAATTTTTTTTACATTCACCTGAATAGTGAAATACGGGCGCATAAACCATGTTACCGCCAAACTCGGCAATATGTTGCGGCCGTGGTCTGCCAACAGAATTATCTTTAAGCACTATATTCACTAGAATGCCTGGGCCCAATAGCAGTGTTATAAGTAGATAAACCCAGTTTTTTTTTGCACTAGCCCAGCCTTTCTTTGCACAGTAAGCGATACTGCCAATAAAAAGTAACAAATAAAAGAAATGGATTTTTGCGAAAACCAAATAAACAAACCTTACAAAGCTATTGTCGGCATAAGTGAAGCTGATGCCATTAAAATAATTGGCTGCGACAATTAAGTCTAATTCGGGCCAGAGTAGAAAAAGGGCAATGGTCGCAACAAAACCTACTATATCCGGGCGCAATAGAGCGCGTACCTTAAATCCCAATGCTGTTGGTTCAGTCATTTTTAGCGTACCCCTTAAAGCCCGTCATACGATAAACCGATACAGAGCGGTTCTCACCTTTATAGGGGCTGTAGGAAAGGGAGGGTAATAGCGCTACTGTATTGAATTGGGCAAGAACCGTTGGTTCCAGCGGTGCTTTACTGATAAATATGAATGCTTGCGAGGCGTCTCCAGACCAGTTGCGAAAATTTACTTTAAGGTCGTAATAATCACGAATATTGGCGTCGTCGGGGTTCCAGCGTGCGAGCTTAAAACTGCCAGGCATAGCGTAGTAGCCTAGGTATGCCAGTAGGTCGCGTGAATTACTGGCAAGAATTACGTTTGTGTTTTCTTTTAGTACGGGCTGAAGTTGTTCACCTAGCTGTGGCCAGCCAACCACCCGGTGGTAGGGGTCGTTTTTAGAGCTGGGCTCAACGTCTAGCCAGTGTAATACAGAAGGCCAATGATAAAATAGTGACAGTAGTACAAGGTTCAGTACCAAGCTGCGACCGAGCAAAGTGTAAAAGCGATCTGCTTTAAAGGCATACTGCCATGTGAAGCCCAGTAGCAACGTAGCGGCTACCATCCATGGCCCTGCCCAGTTTGGGAAAGCGCGAGACAGAAATGCTTGCAAGGCGATAACGCCAAGAATTGTCAGCATTACCCACAATAAAAGGTTAAACCGTTCACGGTTTATATCGACGGCAATCGGTGGGCGATTTACCGGTCGTTTTATATAACCTTGCATGCTTCTGATTAACAGGTAGCTGCTAATTGCGCCAAAGATGAGGAACTGCGTTGCGACGAACTCCAGCAGTGATTTAAGGTTAAACAACTGGCCGCTAGTTTGGGATATTTCCTGGGTATGATGTAACGCTACCCAATTATGGGCAAAATTCCAGTATATGTTGAGACTGAACACTAGGCCGGCGATAACCGCCGCGACCCATGGGCCGCGCGTAATGAGCAATTTACGTTTGCCTGTGCTGGTTAGCAAAAACGCAAAAATGGCGAGGGGTAGGGCACCCATGGTGTATTTACTTAACATCCCGCAGCCGGTAAAAAACCCTAACAATATCCATTGGTTTAGGCGGTTTGAGTCAATAGCTTTTAAGGCAAAATGCAGTGATAAACACCAAAATAGAAACAACGGCGCATCGGTGGTAATAAACGCGCTGTTAAAGCCCACCATGGGGATGGTGATAAAAATAAGCGATGCGACTAGCGCTATAGTCGATGAGCTGTAGCGTTTAAGGGTATAAAAAATAACAGCGGCACTGGCGGCATACGACAGGTTAGCCATTAACTTAATGGCGATTACACTATCGCCAAATAGACTCGTACTGAGCAAAATACTCCAAGCGACCATGGGTGGTTTAGAGTAGTAGCCTAAGTCAGGATTGAGCGACCAGTGATAATAATAAGCTTCATCGTAAAACAGGCTAAGGTGTGGCTGAAATAAAATAGCCAATCGGTATACGACTAGTACACAAAGGCAAAACCAAAAAAGTCCATGGCTATTCACCCACGCGGGTACAAATGGGAGCTTTATCTGTGTTGCTTCTAGTGGCGAACGTTGAATATTAAACTGCGGGAGAAGGTAGTGCTTAATCGTTCGATAAAGCGCCGCAATGCCGGTTAAATAAAGCAGCGGTAATGCTAGTGTGTAGTCGTTTTTTTCTAGCAGTAAAATCAAGGCGGCTAGCGTTAACAGTACAAGCACAACACGGCTCATCAATACATTAACGCCTTTTGGCCAATTCGTTGACACAACAATGGCCGCAATCGCAGCGAGCACACCCAAACCACCGCCCACTAACGTATCAATTGGCCAGTGTACGCCTAGCCATATGCGGCTTAGGCCTACGAGAGCGGCAGCGCCAATTACGGCGAATCGTTGCCAAAGTTTTGTTGCGTGGTAATACACCACGGTGGCCATTAAAAAGGCTGTGAGCGTGTGACCAGAAGGAAAGCTGTGGTGTTTGTACCCCTTGCCGAACAGGTTAAATGATTCGGGCGTTAGTACAGCCGGGGGCCTCGATGCGTCGAAATACTCTTTAAGAATATTGGAAACAAGGCCGCCTATAATGGCGGTGAGAAACACAACCCAATGAAAACGCGGGTTTTTAGTGCTAAATAACAAAACCAAAGCCAATAAAAACGTGCCATCACCAAATACCGTTATATTGTGGAGCACAGCTTCGGGAATGTCGGCAGACATAGCATTAACAGGGTGAAAGCCAAAATGGTAGCCACCAATGAAATACCCAATAATTGCTACAAGGAACAAGCAGCCGCTGACACCGGTTAGCTGGTAGAGTCGCGAAATGTTAAGTGGTGTATGAATGTTTTGCTGTGCTAAAACCAGCTGTCGCTGGCGATTATTAATGGACGAGAAATACCTTCGAATGTTCATTGGCCGTCCTCGTTTTGCGGCATAGCGTAAGAGGAGGGCAGCACCTTCAATATGACTAGCCCACCAAAGGCCCATACTGGCACGGCCTGGGCCTGGGGTATTGTGTTTTCAATGTACTTGTTAAGCCCGTTAAGGCGGTCAACACGCGTCAACACCAGCTCGTTTAATTGCGGTGGCCGCAGCAGGGTAATTTTTTGTCGGTAAACACTGAAACTGGGCATATGCATACGCCAGGCGACAATAGGTTCCTCAACACCAGAAGTTTCAGTTCGCTTTTTAAGGAAGGCGATTGCCTGATGTACGGGTGCTTGCTGAAACCCTGAAGCCACAGAAGCAAATGAGGTGTAAACAAAAACATTCAGTAATAAGCCCGATAACACCAAGCGCTGCCAAGTTCTAATGCTTGGCAGTAAGCTAACGGCTAGCATCAGCGCAAAAATAATAACGGCCGTTATCGTATAGCCAACATTAAAAACCTCGAGATGCCGGGAGAGGCTCGCGCCGTCGTAGCCTTTGGTGCTTTCGGCCGCAAGCGCAATAATGTGCGGCAGTGCTAGAAGAATTGCCATAAACGCAAGTGGGAACACCATGTGCCAACGCGCTTTTGAAAATAACCCTTTGTTACGCGCAAACAAAATAATGAGAGGCACACAGCCATTCAAAATGTAATGTGGTAATTGGGTTTTGGAAAAAGAAAAAATGACGAAGAAAACGCCGAACCATATAAGCAGGTAGCGGCTAAAAGGGTCTAACAGCTGCTGTTTTAGTTTGCCGAAGATGCCGCCTAACTGCCCGGTAAACGGCAATACCAGTAGGGGTAGCACAGCCATATAATAAAGTAAGCTGCCGCCGTGACTTTCGCGAGTTGCGGAAAATCGTTTTAGGTTATGCTCCAGTATAAAACCCTCAAAAAATCCCCAGCCCTGTTCCAGGTATACGGCAATCAGCCAAGGCGCTACCGTGCCCACATAGACAAGCCAGCCCAGCGGGTTTAAATAGGCTAAGTACAATTTTTTGTCTGCGCGTATAGAGACCAAATACAGAAAAGAGGTGAGTAGCGGAATAACCACGCCAACCGGGCCTTTTGTTAAGGTCGCCAAAGCCATCCACAAATAAACCCGCAGAATTACGACGGTAGAGGGACTTTTGAAGTAACGCCAAATATCAAATATGGCCAAGCATAGAAATACGTTCAGTGTGGCATCGGCTATGGCAGAGCGGGCAATTAACGCAATCCAGAGAGAATTGATAAGGAAAAGTGCTGCGATTAAGCCTCGGTGCTTGCCCATAAATTCACGGGAAAAGCTGAATACAGCATAGGACCAAAAACAGGCCATCATTACCGATGGGAGGCGAAAAGCCCATTCATTAAAGCCAAAAAGACTGATGCTAGTAGCTTGCAGCCAATAGAAAAAAATTGGCTTATCGTAGCGCGGCTCGCCATCGAGATAGGTCGCTGAAAAGACACCGCTCTCTAGCATTTCCCTGGTAGCTTCCGTGAATGCGCCCTCATCTAGGTCAAACAGTGGTACTGAGCCCAGCCCAAGAAAAAAACTTAGACCGACACTGATGTAAATAGCGAGAGGCGAAGACAGTAGTCGACGAATTTGCAGGCTGAAATTTTGCACAGAATAAAAGTTCTATAAAAGTTAATGGTCAGACGTTTTCAGTTTTATTTTTTTCGGCTTGTTCCGCCAGTGAATAGCTAAGCGGCTGTCTAACCTTATAGCTTTTTACGTTGGTAGTTTGGAAAAATATACGGCTTAGAATTTCTGACAGCACACCCGTGGTTAAAAATTGCAGCGAGGCAATAATTAAAATACTGGCGAACAACAGCATGGGCCTATCGCCAATGTTTTCACCCAGCACAAATTTAACGAACATTAGGTGGGTCATCATCAACCCGCCGGCCATGCCAACCCACAGGCCGATGGAACCAAAAAAGTGGCCAGGCCGTGCGCGAAACTTGAGGAAGAAAAAAACGGTTACCAGGTCGATGAGTACGCGAAAGGTGCGGGTAATGCCATAT
The DNA here is from genome assembly GCF_014218805.1 of Teredinibacter franksiae. Classification (NCBI taxonomy): domain Bacteria; kingdom Pseudomonadati; phylum Pseudomonadota; class Gammaproteobacteria; order Cellvibrionales; family Cellvibrionaceae; genus Teredinibacter; species Teredinibacter franksiae. Next base: position 50,604 of record NZ_JACJUV010000004.1, read on the forward strand.
TTGGATTCACCCGCAACGCGGGCGCGATGATTAACAACTGTTTGCCCAATGCGGTGTGGCGGGCAAACGGTAGCCATCCATACGGGGATAAACCGATGCATCTCACCGTATAACCGAATTTGTTTTAACACGTCGGCGCGATACACCTTTAAGCTGCAGCCGTAATCATCTAGTTTTACACCACTCACACGCTGAATAAGCTTGTTGGCAATACGAGAAGGCAGTTTGCGCGAAACGGCAGCATCTTGGCGGTTTTTTCGCCAGCCCTGTAATAAGTCGAGGTCTTTTTCTAATAGCTCTTCAACGAGGCGCGGTATGTCGGCAGGGTCGTTTTGCAGGTCGCCGTCCATTGTTGCGATTAGTTCGGTTTCGGCTGCATCAATACCCGCTTGCATAGCCGCGGTTTGGCCGAAATTTCGTTGCAGTTCAATGTGTTTATACCGTTCACCGAAATCGGGTAAGCAGGCATTAATTTTCTGCGCCGTAGTGTCTCGGCTACCGTCGTTGGCAATAATCACATGCCAGTCGCCCGCATAGGTTTTTAAAGCTGAATCTAGGGCTTCGAATAGGGGGAGAACATTATCTTCTTCGTTGTAAACCGGTACGACAACAGTCAGGCTGGGTAAATGCATAGTGACAGTAAAACCTTAGAGTGAATTATTGGCGAACTTGTTTGGGGGTCAGCAACAGGAATCCCAAAATTCCGACACAAATATTAATAACGAATATAAACAGATGAACATTGACCGCGGTTTTAACCAGCGGTTCGCTCTCGTACCCTAAAGGAAGCAGCGGCAGAGTAAATGCGAGTTCAAACGTACCAGCATTGGCAAAGCCGGTAACGGGCGATAGGGCACTGCCATCGGCAATGATAGTGGCTATCCAAGCGTGGTCAATGGGTAGATTACCCAGTGCTGCTGCTAACGTTGCAAGCGCAAAGAGTTTGACGCACCAAATTACCAGAGTGTAGGCGTATAAGCTGATCCATACCCGCTTTTTCCCCAGTAATGGCCCTGCAAATTTCAGTTTGCCGATACGCGAGCTAGCGCTTTTTAGCAAAAGCATGCCAATAGGCAGTGCCGCTATAAGGGCGACGGGGGCAATAATACTGTATTCACCTAGCCACAAACTACCGGCGAAAAATACCAGTAGGCAAAGCAATACATGGGCATCGAACAGACGTACCAAAAACAGCGTTGCTAAGGCGTACTTAACGTCAATACGTAATTGGTGACGACTGAGAGCCGGCAAGGCCAGTTCGCCAAGGCGCATAGGTAAAAGAAAACTTACGGTGTTGTGAACAAAGCTCACCGCTAATGTTTGTCGGAAGGCTGTGGGTTGTTGTTTATTGTAAGCGTAGTGAATACGTGCGACACGAGCAATATGGCTGATTAAAACCATCACCATTGTCGCAAAAACGATAAAAGGTGAAACCTTAACCCAGTTTGCCAGCGTGTTTGACCAGCCGTAGGCAGAATGTACCCAGTAACCTAGGCCAAATACCATGGCAGCGGCAAAGAGAACTTTGACGTAGGTGGCGACTGTTTTTGGCATTGATGGCTTGTTGCGTTAGCAGAATAGAAGGCGTACAGCTGTTGAAAGCCGCAGTTGCGGCGCTTTATAACACAGTTGGCCCACATTATCGTAGCCGCTAGCTGATTATTTTTTTAACCATACGCACGGAGTTTTGAATCCACTGGGACCAAGTATCGGGGCCAGAGATTATTTGCAAAGTAATGTTGTCGCGCCCACCATTATTTAGCGCTGCTTGAATTAGCGCTGCCGTTGCGGTTTTAACGCTGTCTGATTGTGCCAAAATCTGTGTTAATTCGGGCTCGTGGACGGCATCGGAAAGCCCGTCGCTGCACAGTACCAACCATTGATTCCGTTGCCAGCTATGTTCCACGCTACCTACCTCAACATCCTCGAGATCAGCAGAGCCAAGGCACTGTGTTATAATATTACGTTCGGGGTGAGTGGCCATTTCCTCCTGCGCAATAACGCCTGTGTCGACTAACAATTGCACATACGAGTGGTCGCGGGTTAATAGCTCTAACTGATCGCCATGGCCATTTGGTGCGGGTATGTAGCTATAGGCTCGGCTGTCGCCAACCCAGCACACCTTAAATGCATTTGCGTTGGATTGTACGGCCACCACCGTCGAACCCATGCCCGTGCCACCAATGCCATTTTCGGCGGCTTGTACAACGGCGTGATGGCTGTTTTGTATGGCGAGTTCGAGGCTAGCACCTCGGGAAATTTCACGTTTAATTGTATCGCAGGCAATGGCACTGGCTACTTCACCGGCAGCGTGCCCACCCATACCGTCGGCCACAGCCCACACACCAAGAAAAGGCATACTCAGGAAGCAGTCTTCATTATTGCTTCGCTGCAGCCCAACATCGGTAGCGGCGTGGTAGTGGGTTAATTGCATTCGTATTTCACTCGGGTGAGCATGTCCTTCTGCGAGCACCAGACTAAACCAAATCGCATAAGCTGTCTTGAAATGGTTGTGAGTAAAGCCGTAAATTCGGCGATTAGTCACAAACTTCCCTAATTCAAACCGAAAAAACTATTTGATCTGGTTCATTTATCTTATAAAGATTATCGTTATACTGCTGGCGAACTAATTTGCTTTGAACGATCTACACTGTTACTGAAACGTTCTAAACTTGAAGAGCCAGTGCAGAAGATCAAAGGCCTGTACTGGATAATAGGTAATCTGGCGGGTATTGTGAAACCACTTTTACAACTCTTTACCCAAATAATGGCCTCAGATACGAAGACTGCATGCTGCAATTACGATTTAAAAACAAAGCGATAAAGCCTGTTTGGCTAGTCGACCCTCGAACCAGTGTAGGGAAAGCTAGAGCCTGCAATATTTCAATTGATGATACCCATCTTCGCGCCCACCACGCCGATATCACCGTCGAAAATGATACCGCCACCCTGGTAAACCTGGTTGGCGACGATATGGTGCGCATAAACGGTGTTCCGGTACTGGAGAGCCGTGAAATAAAACACGGCGATATCGTAAATTTGGGTTTCACCGAAGCGCGCCTAATGGATACCCGCCGTCAGCAGGAAGACCCGCTCTCGGTTACAGCCGAACAGCAGCCCATAGAGCCCTGGGTATTGACACCCTTGGGTACGGCGCTAGCAGGTAAAGATTTTGAGGTTTTAGATAGCATTGTGGTCGGGCGTTCTCAGGAGTGCGATATTCGTTTAGGTGTGGCCCACCTTTCACGTCGTCACGCGAAACTGACGGTTGGCCCAAGAGGGCTAGAAATAGAAGACTTAAAGTCCGCCAACGGCACCTATGTTAATGGTCAGCGTATTGCTCGTGCGGTGATAAAGCCTGGCGACCAGGTACGATTCGACACCATCACCTTCACCGTTAGTGGCCCCCAGCCAGATTTAAACTCCACCACCGTGCGCCCGGTGGTAAAAGTGCCAGACCTAAAAGTTCGCCAACCCGGCGCTGTGGAATCGGGTAAGCGTAGCCTTGAAAGCGGCGTAGAGCCGGGGGCTCACGTGCGTAGCCGCCCCGAATTCAGCAGCTTGAGTGGTGGAACAGCGGCGCTCAGCGCCGAAGTGAACACCGATTCTAGGTCATGGGTACCGGTAATTTTGGTGATTTTATTGTTAACCGGTAGTGCCGCCGGTTATTACATGCTTAGGTAGTGCTTCATTCTAAAGTTCATGTCGCTTTATGAAAGGCAATTCGTCTGGCGGTCATTCTTCCTGCCACCCTTCTTCCGAAGACTAAGCATCCCGCGCCTAAGAACAAATAATTATTGAAGATCTTACGTTGTTGGCCGAAAACTGGGTTAAGCGCACCCTAGGTTCGGAGTTAGGTCATGGTTAATTCAGATTTAAACGGCTTGCCTGCAGCCCCAGCGAAAGCCAGCTACAGCACACGCCAGATAAGCACCAGTGCTGAATACAGCAGCACAAGCGTAAAACAAGAGGGTGGCCAGCAAACCACCGTAACGGCACGTTTGTCTACCGCATACAGCTATACCGAAACCCGCTACACACCATCATCATCGAACCCAGTGGTTACCTATCAGGCACCACAAAATTTACCTGCGACTGAACAGCCCAATAGTCAGAGTGTTAATACGGGTGCTAACACTTCTGCGGGTTCCACCGGTGCGGTTGAAGCAAACCCCGTTGGTGAAAGCCAAAACCCCGGTGCAGCAACCATAGTAGCGTTTGTTGACCAGCGGCTCGCCACCGATGTGATTGACGGCTCAACAACAGAAGAGCTGCAATCACGCCTGCAAGCAGGGCTAGACGGCTTTATACAGGGCTATACCGAAGCCGTAGATCAACTTACCGAAATGGGCTTGTTTGAGGGGGATGTAAAAACAACCATTGAAGACATGTTCAACCAAGTTATAGCGGGCATTGGCGAGCTTGCAGATAAATACGGGCTAGAAAACCCCGCTGCAGACATAGCGCTTTATGAAGCCCCAGCGCAAACCGCGAATCCATCGGGCGCAGCCCCAGTAGCGGAACAAGCCATTATTAGCACATCGCCCGTACAGGCCTTTGAGCCATACGTAGACGCCCTTACGGCCAATCAAGAAGCCGAAAACTTCAACACGCTCATAGCCCCCTCGCAAGATTTCTACGCACGTCTGGAAGAGGAGCAGTCTGAGAGCCGTCTGTACAGCTTAAGTTTGCGTACACAAGATGGCGATGTTGTTACCATTCGCAGCTATTCCGACCAAGGCTCCCTGCAACGCTCTGGCGATGATGCAGGCGGCGGTGAATATGAAACCGATGCGCTACAGGATTTCCGTATTAGCGTTAACGGTGATCTCGATGCGGGCGAGATGAGCGCCATAACCGATTTACTCTCACAGCTTAACGATGTTGCCGATGAATTTTTCGAGGGTGATATTTATGAAGCCTACGAAAAAGCCCAGGACGTAGGGTTTAACGCCGAAGAAATTGCCCGTTTTTCACTGAATTTAAGCCAAGTTGAATACAGTAGAATAGAGTCGGCTTACGGTTCTGTGGCGCAAGCGGATACCGAAAAGCTCAATCTCCGCGCAGACAACGTTAGCCAGAATCACAGTGAATCGGTATTTGATAACCCCGTTGGTCGCATGAGTGATTTCATTCAGCACCTAGACAACTTACGCAACGACTCCCACCGCAAAGGGTTCGAAGAGCGCGAACTCCCGGCAATGGCTGAATTTGTGGGAAGGCAAAAGCACGAACAGCATCCGCATTTCGACCAACTCAAACCCTTTGTTGGCGACATGATGGGCGCTTTGCGTAACCTTCACACATAGCGCTAATGTACGTGTGGTGTTGTAAACTATGGCGATCTTAGCTTAAAAGTCGTTGCTTTCAGCATGCCTGCACTCATTCTTTACACAACACTTGGTTGCCATTTGTGCGAACAAGCTCAAACGATTATTGGCCGTACCCAGGCCACCTTTAAGCTAATCGATATTGCAGACGATGAAACCTTGGTTGAAACCTACGGGGTGCGCATACCCGTGGTAAAAAACAGCGCCAACGGAAAAGAAATTGGCTGGCCGTTCAACCAACTCGAATTTCAACGCTGGCTCCAAACACCGTAATGCAGTCAGACCTTTTCGGTACAACCCCTCCAACACCAGCATCGCAACAAAAACGTATTGCGCTCTCAGAAGGTGCTGAAGCGCTTTATATCCCCGCATGGTTAGCACCACAAAAAGCAGCTCAGCTGTTCCATGTATTAACCGAAGAGCTTCAGTGGTCGCAACCCAACATACGTATTTCGGGCAATAATCTACCCATACCCAGGCTGCAAAGTTGGTTTGGCGATGAGGGTGCGGTTATGCGCTATTCGGGGAAAGCCTTCTGCCCACAACCATGGCACCCGGCGTTGTTAACGATACGCGAAAGCATAGAGCTCGCATTAGCGACAAAATTTAATAGCGTACTGGTGAACTTATACCGCGATGGCCAAGACAGTGTTGGCTGGCATGCCGATGACGAAAAAGAACTTGGCACTAACCCCGTTATTGCTTCGCTAAGCTTAGGTGAGCGCCGTCGATTTATCCTAAAGCCAAAGCAAATGTTAGTTTGCGAACAGCCGAATTTAAGCGCAACTCGAATAACTCTTGAGCTGGGCCACGGTGACTTGCTCGCGATGCTCGGAAGCTGTCAGGCAGGGTGGCAGCATGCAGTACCGAAAACACAAAAAAATGTAGGTGAAAGAATAAACCTTACGTTCCGTAATGTGAGGAAACTCACAAACTAATCAGCAATGATAATCGATCTCAGCATTTATTATTAGTGTGTTTATTTTGGTGCCAAACTCGCGGCTCAAATAGTCGTTTTACCCGCCCAGCGGTCGCGAGAATACTGGGAAGTTAATAAAGCGTGTGGTAGATTGTCGCAACTCACAGGTTCAAACCGACCGGTTTGCAGAATTCCGGTTGTGCACACTGTTTATTTTCCGAAAGCAGTTCCTTGATACCATAATTAACCGGGCGTTTTACACGTATTACTCGGTATAAAAGCGGGGAAAAATAGGTGACAAGAATATTGGTCGCAGACGACCACGATTTAGTGCGTATGGGGATTGTACGCATGCTTCAGGATGTAGACGGATTTGAAGTGGTAGGTGAAGCTAAAACGGGCGAAGAAGCTGTAAGTTTGGCTCGTGAATTAAAGCCAGAAATAGTATTGATGGATGTGAAAATGCCCGGTATAGGTGGCATGGAAGCAACACGTAAAATACTTGCTGCCTGCGAAGCGACAAAAGTTATTGCCGTTACTGCACTCTCCGACGAATTATTTCCCGAACGCCTTATGAAAGCAGGGGCCTCTGGTTACGTTACTAAAGGGTCTGGTTTCGACGAAATAGTCGATGCCGTACATTCTGTGCTAACCGGCAACCTCTACATGAGCAGCAGTGTTGCTCAGCAAATAGCGCTTAGAAACTTTTCAGGTAATAAAGGCGATTCCTCGCCCTTCGAAAGGTTGTCTGAACGCGAGCTGCAAACCGCCATAATGATAGCCAACGGATCAAAAGTTCAGGGAATTGCAGAATCTTTTTGTGTAAGCCCTAAAACGGTGAACAGTTATCGTTACCGAATATTCGATAAATTAAGCATAAATAGTGACGTGGAATTGGCTCTGCTCGCGGTTAAATACAAAATTCTGGATGTAGACAGTCTTACCTGAGAACCCCGTGGCCGATAACAAGCATCCTTCGGAAGAAAGCTGTGACAACACGGCTACAGCCTTCGACCACAAATCCTTCCTAAAGAACCTCACCCGAAAACCCGGCGTTTATCAAATGTACGATAAGTCCGGCGATATTTTGTACGTGGGTAAAGCAAAAAACCTGAAAAACCGGGTAACGAGTTATTTCCGTAATGCCGGCCTAACCACAAAAACCATCGCACTGGTTAGCCGTATTAATACAATCGAAATTACCGTGGCGCCCAGCGAAGCAGAAGCGCTAGTACTTGAACATAACCTCATTAAAACGCAAAAGCCGCCGTTTAATATTCTGCTACGCGACGACAAATCATTTCCGTATATATTTTTGTCCGAGGGTGATACTCACCCGCGCCTATCGCTACACCGGGGAAGCAAAAAGAAAAAGGGCCGCTACTTTGGTCCATACCCAAATGTTAGCGCTGTCAGAGAAAGTTTGAATTTTTTACAGAAAACATTCGGTGTGCGTCAATGCGAAGACAGTGTGTACCGCAATCGAACACGGCCTTGCTTGCTTTTCCAAATAGACCGCTGCTCCGGCCCCTGCGTAGACAACATTAGCAAAGAAGATTACGCGCAGGATGTAAACCAAACAGCACTTTTTTTAGACGGCAAAAGCGACACACTACACAGCGCCTTAGCAACCGCGATGGAGCAAGCTTCCGAAAAACTGCAGTTTGAGCAGGCCGCGCTCTACCGTGATCGCATTACATCGTTACGACAGGTTCAGGCCCAACAGGTAATGGAAGCCGGTTATCGCAATATGGACGTTATAGCCTGTGCAATTGCACCGGGCGGTATATGCGTTCATGTTCTTTTTGTTCGCCAGGGCAGGGTAGTCGGCAGCAAAAATTATTACCCAAAAGACAAACTGGAAAACACGGAACCCGGTGTGCTCAGCGCATTTGTTGGCCACTTTTACTTGGGGGGCAGCGCCATGGATGTTCCCCCCTATGTCGTGCTTAGCCACGCCATAAACGATAACGAAACCGTGTGCGACGCCATAAAATTGCATTCAGGCAAGCCCATAAAAATCACCTCCAATGTGCGCACCTACCGCGCCAAATGGCTAGCCATGGCCCTACAGGCCGCACGTTTAAATCTACAGTCGCGGCTGAATAACGCCAAAACATTACAGCAGCGTTTTGAAATGTTACAAAACGCACTGCAAAGCGACGAAACCCCCAACCGCATTGAATGCTTTGATATTAGCCACAGCAGTGGCGAAAGTACCGTGGCGTCTTGCGTTGTTTTTGACCAAACCGGGCCACTAAAATCCGATTATCGGCGCTTCAACATAGAAGGTATTCAAGCTGGCGACGATTATGCTGCAATGGAGCAGGCACTTAATCGGCGTTACTCAAGGCTACAAAAAGAGAGTAAACCACTGCCATCGTTGCTACTTATAGACGGCGGTAAAGGTCAGCTTTCTAAGGCAACGAGCGTACTCCACGAACTGGGTATTCAAGAAATCGATATAATTGGTGTAGCCAAGGGCACAACACGCAAAGCCGGGTTTGAAACACTCATAAAGCCCAACGGTAGTGAACTTGTGCTCGAAAGCGATAACCCTGCGCTACACCTTATTCAGCAAGTGCGCGACGAGGCTCACAGGTTTGCCATTACAGGCCATAAACAGCGCCGCGATGTAAAGCGCCGTACATCCACACTGGAAAATATACCCGGCGTAGGGCCAAAACGCCGCAAAGAGTTACTTACCCACTTTGGTGGCCTGCAAGAGGTTATGCGCGCGAATGTGGATGACCTTGCAAAGGTACCCGGTATCAGTAAAAAAATGGCTGAAGAGGTTTACAGCGCACTCCACAGTGAGTAACGTGCAACCCGACGCTAGCGTGAAGTTGTGCTTGCCTGTTTTGTTGCCAAACGGCCCAGCTTCTAACCTAATCGATTACTCCATAGCCGTTCGAGCCAGTTACAAACCTCATGTTTAATATTGCCAACCAGCTAACCCTTATTCGTATTGTCTTTATTCCATTGCTGGTGGTTATCTACTACACGCCCTTCGAATGGCGCTTTTTAGCCTCTGCAGCACTGTTTGGTCTAGCGGGTATAACCGACGCTCTAGACGGCTACATAGCACGCAAATACAACTTAACCACACCCTTTGGCGCCTTCCTAGACCCGGTAGCCGACAAGCTAATGGTTGCCGTAGCGCTGGCGGTGCTAATAGAGAGCCATAGCAATATCTGGTTCACACTGCCGGCTACCGTCATTATATGTCGCGAAATCGTTATCTCCGCCCTAAGGGAGTGGATGGCCGAACTCGGTGAGCGCGCAACGGTAGCGGTTTCGGTAGTGGGTAAAATCAAAACCACCCTGCAAATTATCGCCATAGTGGTGTTGTTAATGGTTAACCCCAAGGGGTACCCCCTTATCAATACAGTGGGTTACGTCGCCATATATGCCGCCGCCATCCTTACCCTGTGGTCCATGTTTGTATACTTAAAAGCCGCCTGGCCCACATTGAAGGGCCATAGCGAGACAGACGAAGAAAAAGGCGACACCTAAACAAAGCGAGCCAGCTTCAAAATTGGCACTCAAGCCACTGTATTAAAAGAAAAAAGCTCAATTCGGGCTAGGATTCCTAAAACGATTCCATTACAATTCGCAGCCCTTGAATAGCGTGCCAGTTAAGCGCAGAACGGCAAGGCAAGAAAACCTTGGTAAACCAAGGCGGCAAAGATAGAAAGCGCACGGGATGCAATCCAGTGCAGAACCGCTGGGTAAGTGGCACATAGCCTAAAATTACCCCGCGATAGGAAGGCACACACCTTCAGCAAGATTAAGGCGCGATGTTTTAAAGCAAAGCGCAGAGCCCGAAGGGCGACACACCTTTAGGTGTAAAAACAAAAAGCCACTGGATGCAATCCAGTGCAGAACCGCTGGGTAAGTGGCACATAGCCTAAAATTACCCCGCAACCGAAGGGGTAGAACCTTCAGCAAGATTAAGGCGCGATGTTTTAAAGCAAAGCGCAGAGCCCGAAGGGCGACACACCTTTAGGTGTAAAAACAAAAAGCCACTGGATGCAATCCAGTGCAGAACCGCTGGGTAAGTGGCACATAACCTAAAATTACCCCGCGATAGGAAGGCACACACCTTCAGCAAGATTAAGGCGCGATGTTTTAAAGCAAAGCGCAGAGCCCGAAGGGCGACACACCTATAGGTGTAAAACAAATAGCCACTGGATGCAATCCAGTGCAGAACCGCTGGGTTAGTGGCACATAGCCTAAAATTACCCCGCAACCGAAGGCATAGAACCTTCAGCAAGATTAAGGCGCGATAGCAAAGCGGTTATGCACTGGATTGCAAATCCACGTAGGCCGGTTCGACTCCGGCTCGCGCCTCCAATTTTCAAAAGCAGGCTAGTTAAGTCAGTTCTTGAAGCAGTAAGTAGGGCACCAAACCTACTATAAAAAATATGCCTCCCTATAAGCCTAGGGTGGTCGACTGCATGGATGCAGGAGGTAGAGCAACGCAGGACGCAGTTGCCGAGGAATTGGTCCAGTGCGAAGCGCTGGTAAAAATGCTTCAGTAGGGTACCAAACCTACTATAAAAAATATGCCTCCCTATTAAGCCCGGGTGGTGGAATTGGTAGACACAGGAGACTTAAAATCTCCCGACAGCAATGTCGTAGCGGTTCAAGTCCGCTCCCGGGCACCACTACCTACAAAGCTTTCAGGATCTAAGCTCGTTTCATTGGATGGCCTTGAAAAGCAATAGTAGACTTATAGTAGACGTTTGTTGCTAGACGAATATCCCTTTGACAACCTCTTAGTGCCCCACCTTTTGACGGCTGCTTTATATTAAATCACCACGTCAAACTAGGAGCGATCACAATATCCTTAACACCCACCACTGAATCAGCAACGTCGTCCACACCTCTGAAAAAACCAAATAAACAAGCTTTTGAGCTATCGGACGAAATAGACGAATTAATCTTTGATATAAAAGCTCAGCTTACTGTTCTTATGGACTGTGGGCACAATGCAGCGCGCGCCAAAGATGGGGGGAACGAAGGCTTTTTATCCGGTGATGCAATAATGGGAGTGCTGGCGTTAGCCGTTAAAATGCTGGATGAAGTGAGTATAAAATCACAAAGCTTATGGAGGATTAAAACACTGCATAAAGAGCCTAATTAGCTCGAGACTGAGATTTTTATCTGGAGATTAAAATTTCTAGGCCTGCATATGAGCTATGCGAGCGCTAGTTAAGGTGCTGCACGTGAGGGTTGCGGAGATTTGAAATAAGGGGCGAAATGCCCCTTATTTAATCTAGCTAAAATGAAAAGCTTAGCTGATTCGGAAAGCTTCGGTAATGCGAGCAAACATTTTCCCATTTGCCGTAGCGAAATCGGATATACGCACTCACGAAAACCGGCTTTGATTTATCTTGCCTAAGCATGATTCAATCTCCAACCTAGAAGGGTTGGGAGACCGGTTCAAGCGCCAACAAAGCGCGCCTGGATTGAAAAGCTGCACTACAAGTGTCATACTTAACTTGCACTAACTATGCGCGGCCCACTAAAGCACGGCCTCCACGACTCTAGCGTGGATATCGTAGGGTCATCATCCTGGGCCCCCCCACGGGGCCTAAGGAATCTGCTTACCGGTGTCTACGCCCACCAGGTTATCTTCTCATTACTCATCCTCCAGCCCGTAGAATTCATTTAGAATGAACACTGCCATTCTTACCGCTTTTTTTGCTTCTCCTGGCTCTAATTCAGCAGGAAAATAAATTACACCGTCTTCCATTCCTCGAAGTGGAACAGTTATACGCTCCATATTTTCGGGGATTTGATCAGTTAGCTCCGTTGTGCTGGCTGCGTCAGCCTGACCGATTTGCTGGTCAGCCGCCTTTGTTTTTGATTTACGCTTCCCATTTCCCGCAGTTCTGACTGGCGCAGGGGCTTTGACGTACTTTGATACTTCTATCCCCGCTTCATCACAGGCTGAGATTAAGAAGGACATACACTTGGTTATAGTGCTACCACTAGCACCAGCGCCCTTAATTCGTTCGACAACTTTTTCTGTGGTTGTGTTTTTTATATCAAACTCCGGGTCTGACAAAAAATCATAGTGCGAAATAATAATTTCGTTCAGTGTCTTACTGTAATCAATGTCAGGGGTGGTTAACTTCTCAAGCATTGCGGTAGGTTCGTCGTCACCGTTAATTAAGCCTAAGGAACGCAATGATGCGGCCATAGTCGCTTTGCCTGAGTTTGAGCCAGGCAAAATAGTGCGCGTTATGTGCGTTGGCATCCCGTGCTCACGCAACTCATTGATAAAATTACTAAAACTCTTATAAGTGACATAAGGTGGAGGTGTCTTTTTGTCAGTTTTTTCCATAGTTAATAGCCTCTGAAACCATTCAACATTTTGGTCATAGGGCTATTCTAACGAAAAACACAGAAAACACAAACATTTCTGTGCGTAAACACAGAATATGTTTCGCGAATGTTTTCGCGCGGATTTTGATGGGGATGTTGTAAGAGTTTTATGTATTACAAATAAACCGATAAGTATGTGTGTCCTACGGAATTCATATCCAGATTCTAACTCGGGTGTTGCCGTGTATTTTTATTTACTCTTCCCGCTTGGCACCAGCTCTATCAACCAAAGTTATAGGGCGGTGTAACCGTACGGTAGCTACTCCGGGGGTAAATTAATTCCGCTTATTTCGGTCAGGTTTCTCGCTTGGTTCGGTTAGAATTCCCGGTCGGTAAATAAGGAGGGAAATAAGGAGGGACACCCACTCTTTGTGAATACCCACGGTTTGGTTGTTGCCTGGGGTGGATTTAAACAGAATGTGCCGAAGGTATCAGAAATAAGGAGGGACACCCACTCTTAGAGGATTTGCGAAAAAATAAGGCGGGACACCCACTCTTAGAGGATTTGTGGAAAATCCATTGGGGGAAATACGAAGGATCAAAGTTTTAAGGTAATAGTCGTAAATACTGGAAGAATGGCGCGTACGAGCACGAATCACGCTGATTAAACCATCGGCAGAGCCTGGCTAGCGTGAGCTCGCTTTAATTGCAGTGAGTTTACTAAAGGACTAAGCGACGTTTTTATCTCGCCGCCTATAATGGAATTTTTTATAGAAGATCGCTTCAAATTTCTGCGTGTTACCCACCCAGTCGTCAGCGTCAATGCCTAGCCGTTGCAGAATGGGAAGAGATTTTTTGGCGATGTAACCACGCTTATCTTTACGCTGAATACGGCCAGTCGTATCCACTAACGTGAGGTAATCTTTGATATCGAATAATACGCCGTGTTGTATGTCGGACCGAATATTCCCCTCAAAAACAGCTAATTTTTTAACGGGAAAGCGGCTGAAGTGATGAGGGTTGATATCCGGATTGTGGGCTAAAGCTTGTTCCAGTTCAAAGCGAGGGTTTATTCGCTCTTGAACGCTGGTGTGTTCAGAAGTTTCGGGTGACTCGGCCATTTTTGCGCGTATGGGGTTTAAATCCACGTAGGCCATAGCGGTTAGCAGAGCCTCCTCGGTCAATAAGGCTTGAGATTTAAATCGCCCCTCCCAGAATCGGCCAGTGCAGCGTTCTTCTAGGTTCGCCTGGCGTGCGATGACTTGATTTAGTTGCTGCATAAACTCGCTTAAGCTGCCAAGGCGTGTACGCCAATCTTCTACAGTATCTTCGAGTACGCGTTGTTCTGCGGTATCTAAGGTTTCGCCTTTTTGATATTTTTGTACCAGAAAAGGGCCTTTGTACAAGCATAGCCAGCGTTGAATAATTTCGTCGAAGCTCCAGCTTTGCGGTGCCTGGGCATCAATTTTGATTACGATATGGTAATGGTTACTCATTATGGCGTAACTGCAGATATCGATAGCAAAAATGGTGGAGAGTAAGCGAATACGCTCTGCAATCCATTCGCGCCGGTGTTCGTAGCATTGCCCGGTATGAATATCTGTACCACAGAGGTAGGAGCGGCGAACACAGCGGGACATAACGTGATAATAGGGTGTGTCACTGATAGAGACTTGATGCTTCCGTGCCGTCGTCATGAGTTTACCGTAACTGTGTATAAATACAGTCATTAATCGTAGGGGATGCTCGGTATGATGTCAATGGCGAGTGGGTGTCCTTGTGAATACCAACACGGTTTGGTTGTTGCCTGGGGTGGATTTAAACAGAATGTGCCGAAGGTATTGGCGGTGTGCTTCCACATACTGCGCTTGTGGTCTCAAGACGATTTGCTGGAGCAGTTGTTCATTTGTTACGACAAACTCGACAACGAAATTAAGGCTGAGTTGCCCTTAAAGCGGGTATGGACGGTAGCGCTTTCGGAGAATGCTTAAACTGGCGGGTTGGTGCAGGCGGGGGTTGAGCTTGACAAGGCAAAAGAATTTGATCTAGCATGTTTCCATATTCGAAACAGGAAACAGCTTGAGGTCAATAGTCACGTTATGGTCTTACTCAAACCCCAAGACACGCTTTTAGCGCTCAAGTATTGGTCTTTGCGGCTTAATGGCCAGCATGCCTCTGTACGGGAATTGGCGGAATCACTTGCGATGAGCCCCAGCGAGGCGAGTAAGGGGGCGAAGCGCTTGTTGGTTTCGGGCCTGTTGGTTGATCGCGAAGGCGTTTTTTATGCCGAGGCCAATGCGCTGTTCGAGTGGCTGAGTTATGGCGTGCGTTACGCCTTTCCAGCGCAGACATTAGGTTTTGGCCGAGGTATGGGCACAGCCTGGAACTGCAGCTTAATTAAGGCTGCCATTGTACCGCCGGTTCCCGGCCATGTCTGGGCCAGCGCAAGCGGCACCCAAGAAGGCATTTTTGTTAAACCTATTTATGCTGGTGTGCCACTGGCGGCGTTTAAGGATGAGCAACTGTACAAAGCCTTGGCGCTGGTGGATGCTGTTCGCTTGGGTAAACCTAGAGAATTAGTGGTAGCACGGGAAAGTTTGAAAATACTACTTACAGGGAAGAGGCAATGACGAACAATCATGACTTTAACCTACGGCAATTAACAGCCATTGCCCTTGCTCTGGGTGATTTACTGCCTAGAGTGACGTTTGTAGGTGGTTGCACCACGGCCTTATTGGTAGACGAGGCCGCCTACTCAGGTATACGCCATACCGAAGATGTGGATGTGATTGTTGATTTGGCAACCTACCTGGACGTAGAACATTTCTCGCAAGCATTACGCCAGCGTGGTTTTAAGGAAGATAGTGCCAGTAAGGTTATTTGCCGCTGGCTTTACCCCGCCGCCTTAAACACTTTAAAAGTAGATGTAATACCTATAGACGAAAATGGCTTGGGTTTTACCAACCGCTGGTACCGAGGCGCCATGGACACTGCGCTGAGTCACAGCTTAAATGATGACTTAAGCATTAGCGTGGTGAACCCAGTGTATTTTCTTGCAACCAAATTTGAAGCCTTTAAGGGACGCGGAAATGGCGACTATGCCGCGAGCCACGATATGGAAGATATTGTGTTCGTATTGGAAAATCGCAATGGCATTATCCGCGAATTAATGGATGCGCCCAGTGAATTGAAAGCCTATTTTGCTGAGCAGGCGTCTCAATTATTCAATGACGACTTTTTAAATGTATTACCTGGCTTGATGTCTTTTCAGGGGGCGTCTAATCCGGTATTGAATCTGTTGCAAATAATGGCCGCTTGGCCAAAAGACTAAAACAGCAGGAAGGTAGAGGGATGATTACCGAAGACCAACTGGAACACTTTGCCTCGATTGCCTTAAGAAGAGCTTAGGGGGCAGGCCTTACATTTGACATTAAAGATGGTTTGTCACAAAAGTGCAGGGTGTGAAGTTTAAGGCCTGCCCCCCCAATTTATATTGGCGGGTTAAAAAGGGTGGCGCAAGAACCTTAGTAAAGTATTGACCAAGCTAGCGCGACAGTTTGTAAATCTGCCCCTGTATATCGGTGGGTTTCACTGTGAATAAAGACGACTTTAATGGATTGCTTCTTTGCCAAAGGAACGCCTAGCGAAAGAGCGTATGCGCGATTTTCTGTGTCGTCATCACTAGCAACACCATTTACGGAAGATTCTCCGCCCAAGCCTTGACCGTAACTGGCAGACAGCCAGTGGCCTGTGTTGAATCGCCGAATAATATGCGCCTGAAGACCCAATAGGGTTTTCTGGGAGAAGGTGTTGCCGTTGTAGAACGCTTTATTATCGGTAAATACAAAGGCCGAGCCCGTAAGCTCGTAGGACCAAAGCCCTCGGTTATGCAGTATGCCGAACTGGGGTTGAACCGTGTAACGATTGCGGCCAAGGTTGAGCAGCCGAGTTTTATCGTATTGGCCCAGCGGTACCGAAACGGCTAAAGCGATACCCACTTGTGTATTAACGGGTTGGGTGGCCAAGTGCTTACGCATGGCTGCACCATCCATTGCTGGTGTGCCGGCTATGTTGAGCGAAAGGCGAAACTGTGGGTCGCCCAAGCCGCTGCGTTCGGTGCTGGCGGGGTTGCCTTGTAGCAGGCCCTCCCACCGGCCCGTTTGATAGGGCAGTAGGGTGTCAAAACGTGCGAGCTTGCCAAAGGCATTAAATGGCACAACATAAGAAGCGCCGACAGTATTGATTTGCGCTTGTGCGCCTTCTATTTGAAGCGCGGGGTCGAAGGCGACATCGCCGAAAGAGTGCCCATAACCAACGCCAACGACTTGTGTGCCCAGGGGTAAAGGCGTCCATCGCCGAGGTTCAATTTCCTGGGCCAACACCGGCCGTGAAAATAAAAAACCGAGTGCAAGTAAAAAACGAAGTGTCATGGGTTTTTCCGCTAATCGAAATTGGCGCACGAGTATATTCGTTCAGCTCGGGTAATTCTATTGCTTCAGTTGACTGGCCATACTAAGAAAAAGCAACTTATGCTTTGCCGTAACCTCATGGGTTTCTTTCTGTAAAGCTCCCTTTGCAACCCCTCCCAAAACTGCGGTATGAATCCCCACGGCTAGAGCTTGAACACTGCGGCAACGGTTCGCACCGGTTTTACGTCTTTTGTCAGCGAGCAGTGCAGCGGGCAGAAAGTGGCATAAAAAAAAGTGGCATAAAAAAATGGATGCTGAAAAACTAAACAGGCGCAGAAGGGACACCCACCAATAAATAATATGCAAAAAATATTGGGCGAAACACCAAAGGTCTGGATTCTAAGGGAATCACTGTAAATACTGGCATAACAGCGCTGCGTTGGCCGCAAGTGCTTAAAGCTAGAAGTGACAAGCACCCGTGGAGAATTTGTGGGGAATAGAGTGCAATGCTAATGGCGAGTGTTTGTCCTCGTGAATCTTCTCCGTTTCTGTGTGATATGTTGCGTATAAATATTTTTTTGGGGTGTTCATGACAGTAGCAAAGTTGTATTACAGTGGTACTGTCTTGTTGAAAAGCCCAATGCGGAATGCGCATTAGCTTTACCCTGGAAACAGATGTTTTGGCCTATAGCCGTTTTCCCGATAACACACGTTAGTTTGGGGATAGAATAGCCATCAGTGCTCGGTATTTCGGCTTCAAAGGAGCTGCAGTTTCCGCAAAGCATCGGCAAATCGGCTAACCCTGGGCTATATCTTCACTGGTTTTTGGGCGATGTTTTTGGGCGATGGTTTCGCCTAATAAAAACGCCATTAAATACATATAGGAAATTTATGACTACAGCATTGGTAAAATTTGAAATTGAGAAAGAAACTAAAAATAGCGTCAGGTATAAAGAAGTACCCGCTGAGGGTAAAGCCCCAATAGTTGGAACGCTATATGTACAAAAATGGTTTGCCGGTACCTCAAAAACGCTCCAGGTCACCATTGAATTAGAGGCATAGGGAAACATTTTAGCTGGGAAAATTGATTCCGGTGTTTTAACCTGATTAAGTTCGCACCAGGAAGAGCACGGCCGCCTGCTGGGTGGCCTTTTTTGTATTTGTATTAGTGTTAGGTGATTCAAACGTAATTTGATAGCTTTTCAGACATCTATACTTATCAGCTTCTTGACTCGCCCCCTAGACTTGTGGTGGTTTGTCCACCCTCAAGTACGCAGGCACTTTATCGTCAAATATTAGTGTTGAGGGCGAGTGAATTTCTCTGAGCATTAATCCAGCTTACATACAAATGGCTCGCTTATATTGAGATTCAACCTCCTACCTGAATTAAATGAATCATCCTTGTTGATTTGAATATGGGTTTCAAATGTATGTATATAGTTATAATCGAGATTTACTAAACAGTGCCCCATTAGTTTTCTCCCTCACGGAGCTTCATCTGTAGCTGCCTAACCATATTATCCTGTGAGTGCAAAGTTCCTTATGGTAAACCCCTGTAGCGCCTACAGGCACCTTTACAAGAAGCTACATTCTTGTTCGACAAAAAACCAAGGTTTCCCCCAGTTGTGGACCACTAAGAGGATAATGGAGATTTCTGTGTGTTGAGGTTGATAATTGAGTTATTACCGGTCTTAGCCTTATAGGTTAGCCAAATCATCCAATCCTCGGTACCATTACCATTTTTTCCAAACGCTGCCAAAGGGCGAAACAGTACTATCCCAAAATAGTACCTTGAGTTGGCCGCCGTTTTTGTTGCAAAAGACCAGTAGCGCCTAGCCGCCCCATGGCCCTGTGTACCTATAAATTACGAATAAACAAATGTTGAGCTAGTAACAATTTGAATAACCCTATAAAATGACCGTTTTTTAACCAGTTCATCTGCCTCCCGGTTTAATCAAGCCAGCAGTGACACAAAAAAGCGGGTCATTCGAATGAGGCGTGGTTTTGCCTAGGTACAGTTACGAGGGGTATTCCTCATCAGGACTAGAAGTATCCTCGGTTTTGGCTGCATCAAGCAAAGAATCAGCACTGGCTGACCTGGAAGCTTCTGGCTTACTCATTACCAATATCCATCAGGTTTTGTCTTTTGGCGGGGCATCCAAGGTGCCGACCGAAGCTTTGTACCGTTTCAATCAAGAGTTGTTATCGGTTACACGGGCCGGTATTCCACTTGTAGACTCCCTTAAGATGGTTATACCGCGAGATGATAGCCCGCTCTTAACAAGTATTTTGGAAAAAGTTATCGACAAGCTCTCAAGCGGCAGTTCTTTCTCCGTTGCTTGTAAAGACTTCCCTGAGGCATTCGATCCAATCTATCTCGCATCCATTCAAACCAGTGAGCACACGGGAGACTTGGTAGAAGCGCTGCAGCAATACAACGCAATCCTATCCCGGAAGCTAAACGTAGATAAGAGCATTAAGGCTGCCTTGTACTACCCCGCATTTTTAGCCTCGGTATTGGTCGTAGTGTTAGCGGTGCTTTTTGTCTTCGTTATCCCTAGTTTTTCAGAGCTTTACGATAGTTTCGACGCAGCTTTGCCTGGCCCAACCCAAGTAATTCTTGCTATTGCCGCTATTGCCCCATACGCGATTGTCGCGAGTGCCATATTGCTGCTTGTAGCCACTATTACCTGGAAGTTGTCAGACAAGCCTAAATTGGTCCTTATCCGGGTCGACCGAGCCCTAAACCGCGTACCGGTAATAGGGAAAACGAGGGTGAATATTCAGTTTTCGCAAATTATGCGTATGCTCAGTGGTCTACTTGTGTCCGGTTCCCCGCTAGTCGACTCCCTACGTATCACCGCACAATCTTTTTCCGACAAGCAGGTGGGCCTAGATCTAACTAAGGTAGCCAAATCTGTTGAGCATGGCGAGAGCTTCAGTCAAGCGATGAAGCACACTAAGCACCTCAGCAGTACTTCAACAAAAATGCTTCAAACGGGCGAAAAATCAGGCAATCTCGGGCCAATGATTGGTGAGCTTGCGAACAAAGTTGAAGGGGAGTTGGAGAGCCAGCTTAAACAATTCACTTCTCTATTTGAACCGGTCGTAATGTTGTTTTTGGGGCTAATCGTTGGGTTTGTAATTGTTGCTATGTATCTACCTATTTTCTATCTGGCTGATGTTGTCTCGTGAGGTATCAATGTCAACTGATATAGAAATACTGGAACGCGTATACGAAGTTTTTAGTGTGGATATCGCTAAAAAAACCAAATCGTGCCCGCAGCATGTGCTAAATGGTGTGTTATACGTTGCATGCGAAAATGAGTCGGATATCTTTTTAAGAAGGCAACTAGAAATTTTGACTGGCGTAAATGTACGGCTGGAGAAAGCAACCACTAAGGAAGTCGAGATTCAGTTAATTGTCTTTCAATCAAAACGAGATAGGTTAAAAGGGGTTAGTGAAGAGTATCGACTGGACTTGGTTGTTGATAATGGTGATCAAGAAATAACTAGAAGCCTCGCGGATAAAGATGACGAAGACGGACCTATAGTAAAACTATTAGACACCCTAATTACATCAGCTCTTTCTAAGAGGGCTAGTGATATCCACATTGAGGGGCATGAGTCGTATGTAAGCATCAAATACCGCATAGATGGGGTGCTTTGCAAAGCTACAGATCATTTAGATTCCTCAATTCACCTGCCACTATTGTCACGCCTAAAAGTGATTTCAGAGTTGGATATCGCGGAAAGGCGGGTGCCACAAGATGGGAGGTTTAAGCTAAGACAGGGATCAAGAAGTATTGATTTTAGGTTATCGATAATACCGGGGCTTTGGGGTGAAAATGCCGTTATCCGAGTGTTAGATAATGTGTCTACCGAGGGCAGTTTGTACAACCGTTCTATTGACGATATGGGATTCTCAACAGACCAAGCATCCGCTTTCAAAAAAGCCGTTAACGAACCGCATGGAATGGTGCTGGTAACCGGTCCAACTGGTAGTGGTAAAACAACAACGCTGTACTCGGCACTTCAATCAGTAAACTCAGGTAGTAATAAGATAATTACGATTGAAGACCCAGTGGAATATCATCTAGATGGTGTAATGCAGATCCCTGTCAACATCAAGAAGGGGCTCACCTTTGCAAAAGGTCTTCGCTCAATATTGAGGCACGATCCCGATCAAATACTGGTTGGTGAAATACGTGACCTAGAGACCGCAGAAATTGCCGTTCAATCGGCGTTAACAGGGCATTTAGTTTTTAGTAGTGTGCATGCGAATAGTGCAAAAGACGTGCTCATTCGTATGCAAAATATTGGGGTGTCTCTCGAGAATTGCTTATCAGCACTAAATTGTATTGTATCTCAACGCTTAGTCAGACTGAATTGTTCTTCGTGTTTAGAGGTTGATCAGGTGCCCGAACAAATTTTATTAGAAAACGGCTTTGATCCCGACTCAGATCCAGCTCTTATGAAGTCACGCGGCTGCGAAAGGTGTGAATATACAGGTCATCGGGGCAGAACAATGATTGCCGAAATATTACTAATCGAAGATACATTCAAGCGTTCTTTGCTTGCAGGTGAAAGTATTCTTAGGCTGTTGGACTCAACGAGTCTCGTCGGTAATTCAGATATGCGCGGAAACGCTCAAAGTTTGTGCCTAGAAGGTAAAATAAGTTTAAGTGAGATGAATCGTGTTACGTTCGGTTAGCCAATTTTTACACTCCAGATACCTGAGGCGTAAAGGCTGTCTTGGGCTGGCATGCTATGGAGATAGCTTTGCGTATGTTCGTTATAGGTACGAAAAGGGTGTATTTACCACTGTAGACCAAGGAAATCACCCGATTAGTGAATACTCCGACGATGAGTTTAGTCGATTTTTCGAAGACCAAGAACTTGACGGCGCCTTGATTTCTGTCGGGTTGTCGAGTGAGCTTGTGCACCATTTTACCCTTGAGTATGAAAACCTTCCTTCGAACAGGAAAAAGCGCGAGAAATTTTTGGGATGGCGATATCAAAACTATGTAAAAGGTTCAGTAAACCAGCTTCTAGCACATTCTGTGGAAGTTGCACACAGTGTTGTTATGGAGCAAGAAGCTGGCGTTATTGTTGGGCATAGCTCCATCTCGAATGAGGCAATGAAACTCATAAAGTACATGAAGTCTAGTCGCTTAGTGGTTCAGAATACATCAATCATTGATTTCCAGGTCCCTAATTACATCAATGCAGTACTTCCTGATTCCCCTGAAAACGTGTTGTTTGTTTATTTCGGAGCGGAGCGATGGACCGTACAGTTAATGGTAAAGGCGGGCATTGTTTATTCTTCCTCTTCAGCCGATTGCAGTGTTTATCCCAAAGAAGAATTGGATCACATAGTGTATAACGTCGAATCTTGCGCGCGTTATTTTCAAGAGAAATACCAGCTCCTAGTTGGCGGTATTATTGTTCTAAATGACCAGGAGGACCAAGACGCTATAAAGGCTCTTGAAAGAATGCTTGAAAGTATAAGCTCTATTGTTCAAGTTAGAACAAACAATGTCCTAGGGTTAGACGGTAAAGAAACGGACTTTAAACACCTATCCGCCTGCGCATCTGCATATCCAGTATTGGCGGAGTTATAAAACGCATGTATGTAACCCCATCATTTATGATTAGTTCGCGTCAGTATGTCCCTATAGCTTTGATTGTAATCATTGCAATGTGTCTTTGTATGCTTGTTTTTATGTACTCATCTTACGTGCAATACAAAACTAATATAGCTATTGTAGAGTCGAAACAAGCTGCAATTGAAGCATATGAAACTAAGCTATCTAACATATCCATTATGGAAACTGAAAGGCAGGCAATAGCACAGTTGCGTACAGAGCTTAGAAATGTTGGCAAGCTTTCTTTGCCTGAAGTTGGGTTGGAATCCCTCTTACTGATTTTCGAAGGATCGAAAACATCAGGCATCACCTATCAAACGATTGATTTCCGTTCCAAAGAAAAAAGATGTCTACTTGAACTCTATGCACATCTCGACGCAGATTTCTCAAAGCTTGTCGACGCATTAGAGAAAGAAACGGTTGTAGTACAAGTTGTAATCCAGAAAAGAGAGCGTGAAGGCTCAAAAACGCTTTATTCATTGGAGTTGAAATTACGATGATAGAAAGGCGGTATGTATCAGCCATTCTTCTGGACACTCATATTCAGTGGGCTGCAGGAGTATTACTTGGTCTAATTGCTCTTTTTGCAATCATCTATAGCCTTTTGTTTGCTCAGGCCGAAAACGAAGCAAAGCAGCTCACTGAAAGGCTATCAAACACGCGATCTAAGGTTTATCAGAATGAGCAGGTGAAACAGCAAGCTAAGAGTGCCGAAATCTATATACCCCAACTTTCTCAAATTAATGAAAAGCTGCGGTTGCCAATTAAAAGCTCTCGGGTACTGGACGAGGTATCTCGTATAACCTCAATAAGCAAGGTAACAGTTGTTGAAGAAGAATACTCAAAGCCTAAAATTTACAGTGAGTTCAAATCAATTGATGTCTCGTTGGTAGTTTCTGGCGATTATCGTGATATTGCGGGATTAATTGCATCCTTCAATGATGCGAGCTATTTTTCAGTAGTGGAGAGGGCATTAGTTTACAAAAACGATAGTGGGCCAATCGATGCAGAACTCATAGTGCGCTTCCTGGGTGCTAGTGAGGTCATAGAATAATGGATCTTCGAAAGAGCAAGCTCCTTAGGGTCGCAATATTTGCACTTGTAGTTGTAAATGCTGTGAAGTACTTATCCGGCGGTAGTAGTTTAACAACACCGCTAACCACATCTTCTCTAACGTCTACTGGAACCGAGAAAACGGCGTTGATTCCTGCATGGTTAGAACATAGCAAGAAAAGTAGTCTTGGCGAAGTTGCGGACCTGTTTAGCGCAGCACCCGATAGCGCTAAAAGTACAGGTAAAATCGACAGGAAAAAACCCCAAATCGATAAGAGCCGAAAAACATTTAGAGAGAAGTCTGATGACGTTGGTCGCAGCCAAAAAGGGTATGAAGTTTTGGCAATCAATATCTCTACTACAACCAAATCGGCTTTAATTAGGTATGAGGGCAATGTAATCACTGTATTTGAGGGTGATTCTTTAGGTGGATCAGTAAAAATAAGTGAAATCCAAAGAAATCGGGTTCTGCTCGAAGAGGTTAAGTAATTGTTACAGTACAAATCTACGTTTCCTGAGGGATTCTTAAAGTTCAGTTGGTTGTTGTGTGTTATGACGTTTCTGCTAACTGGCTGTACAACTGGGCAGAGCGTCAATGTTCAGTCAAGTCTTGCAGTTTCCCCTGCTCAGCCTCAATTTGAGCGCGATTTGGAGAACTATCGTAAAGAGTATGAAAGTAACCCAGACGACATTGCCGTTCTGGTAAAGATCCGTAAAATGGAGCGGGACGGCGAGCGTTATTACTATAGGAAAGCGCGCGATGCAGAATCTAAAGGCAGTATCGAAAGCGCCCTAAACTACGTGTCTAAGGGCCTTGCTTTCTTACCAAAAAGTAATGTTCTCAACAAAGAAATCGCACGGTTAAGTCGTTTAGAAGAGCTAGCGGAGCTAATTGGAAATGCCGAGCATTCGATTTCAAAGAAAAAATATGGCGAAGCCAAGTCCACTTTGTTAAAAGCGATTAGTTTAGACCAGAACAATCTTAATCTCAGGGCACTGTTAACTCGCGTTGACGTGAGCCTTGTTATGCAGCGTCGGGCTAGGTATTTGGTCGATCTTCGCTTTACTGATTTAGATGTTCGCGATGCGATCTCTTTCATTTCAAAAACATACGGAATAAATGTTGTATTCGACAATTCTGTGAAGGCGACAGAAGTATCATTGGATTTGAAAGATGTAACTTACGTCGACGCTATTGAGCTACTAACGTCCATTACTAAAAACGCCTACAAGGTGTTAAACAGCAACACCCTAATCATTTTTGCAGATACGAAAGACAGGCAAAGAATATACGCCGATACGGATATTCAGACATTTAAACTCAAAACAATGCCAGCCAAAGATATGGCCGCACTTCTTAAAAGTGTTCTGGGCATAAAGAATGTGACGGTTAATGAGAGCGGGAACTCGATCATTATAAAAGACTCTCCAGAGGTTATCAGAAATGCCAGCATGCTTGTTGCTTCAAACGATAACACGCCTGGTGAGGTGGTGTTTGATGTTGAAATTATGGAGATCAACCAGAGTAAAGCCGAGCGTTTGGGTATCGATTACGGAACGTACCAAATATCTACCTCTACCCCGGCAGTGCCAGTAACAGGGTCCATCTTGGATTCCATTAGCGAGGTTACAACACTCAACATTCCTAGCGTTTCTTTAAACGCATTTAAGCAAGCAGTAGACGCTCGGTCACTCGCTCGGCCAAGTATACGCGTGCTAGACAGAGAAAAAGCGAAGATTCATATTGGTGATAGAGTTCCGCTTCGTAAATCAAGTATTCAAGATGCAACGGGGCAAACGAGAACGACTTTTGAATATCAAGAGATCGGTATTCGGTTCAAAGTAGAGTCAAAAATTCACTCAGAAGATGTTGTTACTGTCAAAGTAGAATTAGAAGTCAGTTCCCTCGGCGAAAACCTGGGAACAGCAACCGAACAAGCCTTTAGGATTGGCACAAGAAATGCCGATACAACCATGCTAGTTCGGGATGGTGAGACAGCGATTCTCGCCGGCCTTTTAAGAAGTGAGGGGCGAGGCACGAATTCTGGTATAGCGGGTACAACCAACACTCCTTTTTTTAAGGGGTTATTTGGTAGTTCCGACCAGGAAGGGGCTAGGACAGATATTCTTCTCACTTTAACGCCGCATATTGTTCGGCACGATACCACTGTGGAACAAGGGGGGGAGCTTAGAACAAAAAGTATCAACTCAGGCAATGATTATGAGAATGAAATCTCACCGTTAGACAAGCTTCGATTAACTAAGCAAACTAATTCAGAGAATCATGGTGTATTGACTGAAAGCTCCATAAAAAATCAAGCAAAATACGACGCAGTGATGGTAAAGGGCGGCAGCTCCAATATTGCAAGCCCAGAAATTGAAGTAAATAGGAATGATAGCGAGGGGGTTAAAACAGAGTTCTATTTCGCTTCAGACCGTATTGCAACCAAGGTGCAAGATACTACTACGGTGAATCTTGAACTGAGTGGGTTACACGATGTTGGCGAGGTGGATCTCGAATTGAACTACAACTCAAAGTTGGTTGAACTCACAAAAGAAAACATGCTGTCGGAATTATATGTCATAACACACACCGAGCAGGCCGATGATGGGCGCCGTATTATGCGGCTCACGCGTATTGGAGGTGAAGAAATGTCGGCGAAACAAAATATACTTCAATTGCACTTTATGGGTAAAAGAAAGGGAACGTCACCGCTAGTCGCGAAGGCTGGTGACGCCAGATCAGTTGGCGGTGAGGCGATTAATGTGCAACCGTCAAAAACTCGCATTATTATCAGGTGATTCAAGTATGCCGAGTGGAAAAGCGTTGCTGGGGTTAACACTTGTCGAAATGTTGGTCAGTCTGGTTATTCTATCGATCCTTGCTGGTGCTGTATTTCCTTATGCAAAGTTGACAAAGCAGCGCAGTCAAGAAACGGAATTGCGCTACGCATTACGATCCATTCGTACCGCTATTGACATGTTTCATACAGCTTGTATGGAGGGAGAGATTGCTTCCGCAACCGATGAAGCGAGCAGAAACTGTTATCCAAAAAGTCTCGAATATTTATACCTCGGAGTTGAAGATACTTCCGCAGAGGGGCAAGTGCTTTATTTTTTGAGGCGAATCCCCAAAGACCCCTTCAGGGAGCCTGGTGTCGATGTAGAGGATCACTGGGAGGTAAGAGGGTATGAAGACGATCCGGAAGGGTCATGGAGTGGTGATGATGTATATGATGTCCGTGTGGTACACGATAGGGTGGCCATTGACGGCAGCGAATACCGTACGTGGTGAGATCGATGACTTCTGTTAATATTGCGCAACGCCGGGATGGATTTACGCTAATTGAAATACTCCTAGTATTGGTGCTCATCGCATTGCTCGCGAGCTTGGCCACACCAATAGTGTATAGCGCAATAGAAAGAGCCAATGAATCAACGTTAAAACAAAATTTGACGGTTACTCGAAAAGCTATCGACGAGTATTTCGTGGATAAAGGTGATTATCCATCCACCATGGAAGTGTTGGTATCTGATAAATACCTGAGAACACTACCTTACGATCCAATTGCGAAGAGCTATTCAAGTTGGATCGAAATAGAAGCCGAAGAGGCGGGCCATAGCGGTGTTTACGATATCAAAAGTTCTTCCGAAGAGCAGGCCTTAGATGGGTCCCACTACAGCGACTGGTAAAAGAGTATAAAAAGGTAAAAAGCATGAAGAATAAACCCAGTAAAAATAATAGTTTAGGTTTCACATTAATGGAACTGCTGATTGTACTGGTAATCGTGGGGCTATTGGCTGCGTTGGTGGGGCCAACGTTATACAAGCGCATTAACCCTGCAAAAACATCAGTGGCAGCTGCTCAGATGGAAAACTTCATGAGCGCGTTGGACGCTTATTATGTCGATAATGGCGTTTTCCCCAGTACGCAAGAAGGGCTAGCTGCACTGCGAAATAAGCCAAGTAATCTTGACGCATGGCAGGGGCCTTACCTCAAGAAAGACATTCCATTTGATCCTTGGGGGCAGCCCTACGTTTATCGAACCCCCGGCAGGAATGGCGGGTACGAAATTCTTTCCTTCGGTGCCGATAAGGTTGAAGGTGGTAGTGGAGATGGGGAGGATGTCGTTAGCTGGCAGTAATCATATGCAGCGAGAGGCTGGTTTCACATACAGTTTTGTACTAGGCCTGATAGCCGTAAGCGCTATAACGGCTTTTGTCGTAAACAGGTTTGTGTCTACGGAGTTCGCGCGAGAGAAAGAATCGGAGTTGCTTTATCGCGGGCTTCAATATCACCAGGCTATCAAGAGCTATTATGAATCGGGCGGCTCGGCTTCATACCCTTCGTCTTTAGAATTATTGCTAAAAGATCCACGATTTCCCCACAAAGTTCACTTAAGGTCACGCTATCCAGACCCTTTTTGTAAAGGGGATTGTGATTGGGAAACAATTACAAATGACCTCGATCAAATAGTCGGTATTAAGAGTACCTCCACAAAAAAAACTTTTAAGCGCAATCACTTCCCTGTAGGGGTAACGTTGCAGGGTGCCGGCGAAACTTATAGTCAATGGCACTTTATTTTTAGCCCTAAAAAGACCTTCCCACAACAAATAAACTAGTGCATATATCAGGCCTATCTTGTATTATTTATATCCTAATTGTTTGAGTCGCAACCAGATTTAGTCTTGTTAGATATATAAAAGATAGTTTAAAAATGTAAAAGTTTGTTGCGCCCTAACGGATTGGATTTGAGTGAGCACATAGTAGTGCTTTAGTAAAGGGAAAGACTTGAAATAATAATTTCTACCTTGTGGACTAAGTGATGTACTGTTTTTTTGTTGTGCCTGCTTTAAAAATCAGGTTAGTAGTACCTTTTATTTGCTTTATGGTTTTGTTGTTCAGCACCTCTACATTCGTGGTGGCAGATGAACTCAAAGAACCGCAAAGCTCTGTGCTAAAACTTACGCCGCTTGAATCATTCATTCGCGGTGACCAGCAAGAAGCCAAAGTTTTCACGAATCCCGGGGCCAATTATCAAACGCTACCTAAAAGTACGGCAGCTTCCGAACTGACGGCAAGCTTGTCAGTCCTTGTATCCACTTTAGACAAAACACTACAGTGGAGCGAAAAAGACCTTTTCGAACAAGTCGAATATCTGTGGGATTTTAAAAACAGTAACTTGACTTTCGTCGAAAACGCGTTTTACCAGTTCGAAGCTCAGCATCTACTTTATTTGGGCCGATTAGATAAAACTTTAGCCAAGCTGGAAAAAAATGGTGCAAGTGAATCCGTTAAACAGCGGGCTTTAGCCTACAAAGCAAGCTATCTAAAGACCGCAAAGGCATTGCTTGACCCCCTTAGTAGCTTGCTTTTACGCGATAGTGATGCAGAGTTTTTCGCGCTTTATTCGAACAGTTCCGAAGTGTATGACCTCGCTAGCTCTGTAGATACGCTAACCAAGCTTATCTCGAATGGCGACACCCCGATTTTGCGCGCAACAACGCTGCCTGTTCGCGATTCAGTGGTTAGTGCCGGTACGCCAGATTTGTCAACCACAATCCAGCCAAGCTACTTACAAGGCTCGTTCCCGTCAGTCGAAACAGAAGATCTCGTTGAAAATGGCGATGTAAATTTCAGTGAAAAAGTCTTAGCGCTCGCTAAGTCCCTTTCCTATGACCCGGTAAAAATCTACAACCACGTACGAAACACTGTTTCGAACGAATACTATTTCGGTGCAATGCAGGGGGCTGAAAATACGCTCCTAAAAGAAGCCGGGAACAGTACCGATCAAAGCTCACTGCTCATTAGCTTGTTGCGCGCCTCCGGAATTCCGTCTCGCTATGTTCACGGTGTGATTGAACTTCCTGTTGAGGCATTTCAGCTGCAACTGGGTATTCAAGACCCTACCGAAATTTCCAAAGCTATCAGGGCTGCGGGTATTCCAAGTTCTGCAATCATTCGAGGTGGCAGAATTGCTGCAATTCAGTTGGAACATACATGGGTTTCGGCCTTTGTTCCATACGCGAATTATCGCGGTGTTTCCGTTGATGCTTCAGGGAAAACCTGGTTGCCGTTGTTTCCAGCAGTAAAGGGTGTGACATATAGGCCAGCTGGACAACTATTAAGTGACTCGCAGATCGATCTTGGGGCCTTAGCTGACAATTACTTCACTGCAATTCAAACAAACAGTATCACAACTCAAATTACACAAAATTTGCAAAGCTATATCGCTGAAGCAGGTGGTACCGAAAAGCTAGACACTCACTTGAGTGAAGTTGTTATAACTGAAGTAGAAAGCGGCTACTTGCCAAATAGCGCGCCTGCAGCCGTTGTTGGTGTGTTGTCAGAGCAAGCTCAGTTGGCTGATGAACTTCGACATTGGGTGACATTCAAAGTGTACCAGGGACAAAGCAACACCGATGCTTCCTTAATCGAAAAACGCGTACCCCTTTCTTCCTTAGATGACCAGAGAGTAACCTTATCCTATTTACCGGGTTCTGCAGAATCTCAAAACGTCGTTCACAGTTTTGGCGGTTTGGGATCAACGCCCGCATACTTGATTGACCTGCGTCCTCAAATTAAGGTTAACGGCGTAGTAATCGCTACCGGTACGCATGCTCTGCCCATGGGTAATGACCACCTAATTGAGCTAGTTATTAAGGGGCCAGGCTATGAAGAGCGAATTAAAAAACACATTGTCGCCGGCTCGTATCATGCGGCTGCGATCAGCGCACAAAAAGTTCAAAACGAAGGAGATAGCGCTGAATCAGATGCAGACACTGAATACGATGCCGCGCGCATACTGTCGCAACTGGCCCGCCGATACTTACATGCATGGGATAATAGCGATGAGTTGCTCGCGAATCTTGCACACCGAAAAATCATAAGGCCTGTACCCTCCGTAACGTTTGTAAGCAATGATGTCGAAATCGTAAGAGTTTTCGATCTTCCGCAACAATTAAATTGGCAGGGCGTAACCCTCGATGCGGCTCTGCGGAACGTGCGCACATTTTCAAAAACCGAAAATTCCCTAGCAAGCGCTAATTGGATGGAACTCTCCGCACTGGAAGGTTCTTACTGGGAGCACCGTCTTTTAGAGCAGAGCTTCAATGTTAATAGTGTCTCTGCCGATAAAGTAATTGCTACCGCTGTTGAAACCGGGCAAACGGTGTTATCGCTTAATAGCGGAAATATTGAGTCTCAATTACCTTCTTTGAATCACAGCGATGCAGTGCTGGCCGACATAGCGCAATGGGTTTCATTGGGGTACCAGGTTACTGTGCCTATAGGCCCAATACAGGTTGATGCGTGGACAGGGTCTGGCTGGCGGGTAAAAGACAGTGTTACAGGTGGTGCAGGGTACTTTTTATCTGGTGGAATTGCCGGCGGTAATTCCGCTGTCATTCCAACCAACTGGCCTGAAGACATCGCTAATGCCCTGGCCCAACCGTATGAAGGCCGTATAAATCTAGATGCTCTTGCTGCAGAGAGTGTTTACTTAGTCCCTGCTACTGACAACCAGTGGAGTACCGTAAACACACAAATAGAAGAGCCGCTACGCGTTATTGTTGAAGATAAAGATGGTGCCAGGGTGCATAACGCACAGGTCACCTTCACCATTACCGCTGGAGGTGGCTTATTCGGAAGTAATGATCCCGAAAGTGGAACTCTCACCACGGTAGCGCATACGGATTCACTTGGTATTGCCCGCATTGAAGATTTTTATTACCCAAAGTCGACCCTCGGTAATCATAGCTATGCACTATTAGACGACGAAGGCGAAGCACAGCAACACTACACACGAGTCAGTAAAATTCTAATAGACATTGCCGTCAATGTTGAAGACGGTGAAATTCGCCCCCTAGAGCCTTTTACTCTTTTTGCCACACCAGGAGAGCCTGCCCGAATATTTAATAACGCAACGGGGTTTGAAGTTAGAGATACGCGATATCCAGCTAGCCTGGAATGGCGAATGGCTCACCCCTTTTCCGTTGTAGTGGTAGATGCATTTGACAACCCGATTTCGAATCTTGGAATCGAAGTATCAACATTAACGCCAGAGTTGGCAGCAGGGTATGTTCATCCCAGTAGTACGGTCACAGACCCAATGTTGTTTATAGACTACGACATATACAATCTTAGGCATGAAGCCTGTGATCAAACGGCAGTATCGCTGCGAACCTGTGGATCGGCCAACATTGTACTCTCCAGTAACGCAGAAGGAGCGGCGATTATTCCTCTTGTAGGAAGAAGTACCGATGGTGGCTATACTTTTCCCGTACTGATTGCGTCCGGGGGAATTTCTCAAATTCTTGATATCCCCGCCAGCCAACCTGAGCCAGGTGAGCTTCAGGTATTCTATTCGAGCCCCAGCACTGTATACGGCAGTATCGATTACGTTGAGGTATCAAAAGTATCGCGTGATCGTTTAATTACCGTATATTGGCAACCATCCGAAGGCGCTCCCAACCTAACACTGGAAGCAGTTAAAACTGGCGTAGATTTTTATATTGCAGACGCACTATCCCTAGACCCTTATGTTGTCAGCCCAGAGAATTACTCTTCTTTAGACGGTGAAACACAAGCCGAAATACTCAATTTTGATATTCAGCACGGCGATGGTATATCTCGAATTACCTACGATTTTCTTGCGTCCTCCGCCGTAGGGGGAAGCGTTATTAATCTTCTCCAGGGCGGAACAAAGCATTCGGATTACTCTGGTCCAAAACACATAGATCTAAAATTTATCGATCCAGGCCCAATCCCCGTTGAGCTATCGAGCATTTCTGACCAAAGCGGCGGTAGTGTACGCGAGGGGTTCGAAATAGGGTTTAGCGTTAAGCCATGGTCAACGGTGGAACAGTTTGCTGACATTATTGTTGAGCAAGAAGGGCAGTTATTCTACTTTAATTCAGGCATATTTGACCCAACACTGCCACCAGAAAGTACTTACGAAGGTGGCGCTATTCCGCCGAATTTCTGGCAAAGCCCAAGAAAGGTATCAACCTTTTTGCCGCGCGGCATTGGTTTTGATTTTACCAAAGAGTACCTTGCTTCCGGTCATTTCTTTTTTGGTACAGAGCAACATATAGAATCGGATAAAGTTGAACTTGAATTTGATGTGGATACCATTATCGACTACGTCGGTAGTTTCGAACTATACACCGAAGATGTTGAACAGTTCGGGTATGGCGCATTGGATTTTCGTAATCCATTTGTTTATAGTTTTATTCATTCCGACATCGCGAATGAAACAACGTGTTCGGGGGCGGGTGCTATTCGTTTTAGCCTCACGCGGGATGTCAATATTACGATAGAGGTCTACAACGGGGAATCTAGCACCGTCGTAGAAACACTCGAAAGCTCAACGTCGTATCCCCGAGGCACACATCATGTTGTGGTTCCTGTGCTGGATCTCGGTGTGGGTTTCTTTACCTACAAAATTATCGCGGAAGACCCCGCCGGTGAGCGGGCAACAGAAGAACGTATGGGTGCGATCTCTATCGCATCACGTATAGTGAACTCACTACCATTAGCACACGCAAACTACGAAAACGTCGATCTGTTCGATGGAAGCCTTTCAATCTCCCGTTCTGATATACAGCTACCGGGTCGTGGTGTACCGATAAGCCTAAATCGTACCTATTCCAGTACATCAAAAAGTGTTGGACGTATGGGTATGGGGTGGAACCATAGTTACGATTCGAAAATCATGCGTTCAGCCTGTGGTGGCCTAACCGTTGCTGGAGGTGAAGGTGGCGGTCAAACTTTTACAAAGGAAAATGGTCAGTGGGTGCCGCAAAAGGGGTATCACGGAGCGCTAGTTGAGACTTTAGATGGTTACGACTTCTTCAGCAAAAGCGGCAACCGTTATCATTATGCTAAATATAACTTCGGCCCGCGCAAAACCTGGTATTTGGAAACCATAACCGATGCTAACGGTAACGTAACCAAGTTGGCTTACGATCCAGCGGCTAATAGGCACGCCAAGTTAACAGCAGTAGAAAATGGTCTTCACAAACTGCATTTCACCTATCAAGATTATCAAAACCCTGTATTCCTAGACCAGCAAGGACCAATTGTTTCCCGTAGCTACGTCTGTGTGCCGGGACAAAATTGTAACCCAGAAGCGGAGCCTGCAAACGTACTTATTGATGTAAGTTATGGTTACGACGAGCAGGGGCGACTAACAGCGGCTACTTATACTGGGTACCCAACGCAACCCCTTCCAACAACGGGCCTAAATACGCGAACCGAAAATTATACCTACAAGATTACAAGTCAGTCGGAATACTTTGACGATAGCGGTATAACGAATTTAGATGCGCGTACAGAGCGAGCCGCTATACACCAAATTATTGACTTCAGGTCTAAACCAACAACTTATGATACTGAAGTGAATACCGTTCCAATTAACCACCTTGGTACAGAGAGTATTGAGCGCATATCGAGCGTTGCAAAAATTACCAAGCCCGAAGGTGGAGAGATTACCTTTGACTACCGAGGTTTAGATACTCGCCAGTCAATATCCACCGTTGTTAATGGCCCACGTGAAGGTGCGCAAACCACCTATTACATGAACCGCTATGGTGCACCTGAGCGTATCGTGAGCCCGGCAGGTACAAAAGAAATCCTGTGGGACTTCACTGACGATATTGAAATGCGTTCTATGATAGACGAAAATGGTGTTCAAACCATTTACGCCTACGATGATGCTGGTAACACCATTAGCGAAAAAATCGGCGGTGTACCTAACGCCGAAATAGTTTCGCGATACTGGCCTACATTTGGAAGCAGCATTAAAAACCGGTTGCAATTTCGTATCGACCGAAATGGGGAGAAAACCTCCTACGTCTACGATTCTCGGGGTAACCTGGAAGTTATTGAATACCCGGCTGTTCAAGTAAAAACGTCTAAAGAAGAGTACCTGCCAGATGGGCTTCATATACCCGTAGGTACTTTTACCGAACATTTTGGTTATGACTCAAATGGCGATAAGCTCGTTTCAATCGACAAAAATGGCAACTACACACGCTATACCTATGATGATTATGGCAACGTAAAGGCAAAAATAAATGCAGACGTTAAAACCACTAATCAAACATGGAACGCTTTAGGGCTTAAAACGCATGTTCGCGATGCTCGCAGCTCACACGAAAATGATAATCGCTACTTAACTGAATACTTTTACGATGGCCTCAACAACCTCATTTACATTCAGAACCCAATAGCGCAGGGGCAGCCTAGCCACAAAACATTTACCTACGACCAAAACGGTAATAAGCTCACTGAAACCGACGAAGAAGGTAAGACCACTACCTGGACATACTACGATGAAAACAGGGTGTGGACAGAAACAAATGCAGACGAAAAAACCCGTACCTTCACCTATGACGAAGCCGGCAATCTAAAAACAGAAACAAGCTTTAGAGAGGGTAGCCTAACCACTTACGGCTATGACCTCGCCAATCGCTTAACCAACATCACCGGCCCAGAAAACAGAACAATCACACAATCGTACGACGGTGTTGGCAACCTTAAAACAGCATATGTCACTTCAGACCGTGTCACCACCCACCACTACGATTCATACAACAGAAAAGAACGCACAGAAATTAGCGGTGGGCCCGCGCTAGTAACTACGTATTATCAGTACGACCATAATGGCAATTTGCGCACACAAATAGATGCGGAACTCAATGAAACACGCTATGAGTATGATGAGCTAAATCGCAGAGTTAACCAAATTGAAGAGGAGGGGCGCTCCTTAGGCTTTGCCTATGACAAAAATGGCAACCTAATCGCTGAAATCGATGGTAATAATGGTGTATTAACGCGCAAGTATTCTGTTTTAAACCGTGTTGAAGAAGAAGCAGACGCATATTTAAATGCGCATAAAAGTGGTGTTACACCTATATACCCTCGTACATTCCACTACGATGCCGTTGGTAATTTGTTGTCTCAAACCGACCGTAGGGGTTACTTAACAACCCATACTTACGACCCGCTTAATCGTCAGCTTTCTACCACCATAAAAGGCTATGTTGAGGGTGAAGAACAAGACATTAAATCCGCATACACCCACTATAAAATCGGTTCGCTTAAATCTGAATTATTGCCAAACGGTAATCTCGTTGAATATGTTTATGATGACTTACACCGTTTAACCCTCAAAAAAGACCTTCTCGGGAATATTGAATCGCGCACCTACGACAATGACGGCAACCCTAACACGGCCACCAACGCCGAAGGGCATACCACAACCTATAATTATGACCTTCTCAACCGTTTAAAAACCGAAACCTTACACGATAAGCGCTATACCGAAAACGCGTACGATGTCTATGGTAATGTTGAAAGAACCCGCGACTACGCCGGTAACGAACGGGAATACGATTACGACTTTTTAAACCGTCTGTGGCGCGCCTACGATCCAGCGCCTTTCGAGCAGCAATACGAAGAATATACCTACGATAAAGTTGGAAACCGCACGGTGGTTAAAGACCGCCTAGAAAACACAACATACTACGCGTACGACGATTTAAACCGACTACGGGAAATTACCTACCCCGAGGTGCCAGACGCTGAAGGCAACCCAACAAGCTATACAGAAGTGTTCGGCTACGACCATAACAACAATCAAAACAGCGCTACGAACCGTCGCGGTGTTGAAACAGTTACCTACTATGATGAAAATAACCGTGTAGAACGAATTGAAAAGCAGGCCATACCCATTTTACGCGAGCGTAGCTACGACGGTGAAAATAACGTTATTCTCGAAACCGATGCCGAAGAGAATACCAGCAGTTTCTATTATGACCCGCGTGGGCTACAAATTCGGGCTTCTCACCCGCATGCCGCCATTACGCATTTTAAATACGATACCCTGGGGAACCGGGTCTATGTACAAAACCCCGAGGGTGTCGAAACGAAGAGCGGCTACGGCTTGCGTAACTGGCTGGATTACCAAGACCACGTAAATTCAGACGGCGAAATGGTGCGTACAAATTATACCTATTACGATGATGGTCAGTTATGGGAAAAAACGACCCCAGAGGGTGGTGAATGGACCTACACCTACGATACCACCAACCGGCTAGAAACCATTGGCACCAACGCAACCGTGGGTAATACCGCCTACACCTACCACGACAACAATACGCTCGAAACCCAAACCGATGGCGAAGGCAACATAACCACGTTCTTCTATGACGAACTGAACCGTAGAACGCAAATCACCTACGACGAAGATGACGCGACGGTTACCTACGACTTATACGATGCCAATGGTAACCTCAAAGACATGACCGATGCCAACGGCCAAACAACCCAGTTCAACTACGACAACCTTAACCGTGAAATACTGCGCACCTATGCCCGTGTTGCTTCAGCACTTAACGGGCAGGTCGAAACCGTAGCAACCACCTACGACAACAATAACAACATCACCGATGTCGTTGAAACCTACGATACTCTAGGCACCAAAACCTACCAGTGGGGCTACGACGGTTTCGACCGCAACGATTTATATACTGATGCCTTTGGTAAAACCACCGAGTATCGCTACGACAATAACGGCAACCGGCTGCGTATTATCGACCCAGACAAGGTTGTTACCGTTTACAGTTATGACGATTTAAACCGTGTAAACACCGTAACCAATAGCTCAGGCATTACCCACTACGACTATTACCGCGATAGCCAGATCAAGAAGGTTACCTACCCCGCGTCTATCACCAGTGGTTACCGGTATAACCCATCAGGCCGCGTTTCCTCCATTGAAAACAAACAAAACAACGCGCTTGTTAGCCGTTTTGAATACCGCTACGACAATAACGGTAACCGAACACAACAAATAGAAACCAACGGTGGAGATGCGGAAACAACCGCCTATGGGTACGACTTAATTGACCGTTTAGAGCGTGTTGAGTACCCCGATATAACCGCCACCTACGGTTACGACGATAGCTACAACCGTACCAGCGAAGAACATGTGCTGAATAACGACGGTACACCACAGTTAGACCGCACCTATAACTACAACGGCCGTAACCAACTAACCGATATTGCCGACAATTTGGATGCAGGCCAAAGCATTGTATACGGCTACGATTTGGCCGGTAACCAAATCACTAAAACCAAAGCGGGTGAAACTACCGAGTTTATTTACGATGCGCGCCACAACCTACGTAAGGTGCAAGTGGGTGGCTCTTCAGTTGGGCAGTTCCTTTACGATGCCCAGAGCCTGCGTACCGAAAAAATTGGCGATAGAGGAACTGAACGCTACACCTACGACGACCAGTCTGTACTGTTGCAGTACAACGAAACCAACACCACACAGGCCAAGTACGAATACGGCCCCAACCGCTTGTTAAGCCTTTCTCATACAACCGAAGGCACCCAGTTCTATCTCACCGATGCACTTAACAGTGTGGTAAACCTTGCCAACGAAAATGGTGCTATTCAGGCGCGCTACCAGTACGACGCCTGGGGTAATAAACGAAACGAAGTGGGTAGTTCCTGGAACCGTTTTGCCTTTACCGGGTATGAGGAAGATACCGAGAGTGGGCTGTTGTATGCCAAGGCGCGATTTTATGACCCGGATACCGGGCGGTTCTTAAGCCATGATCCGTGGGAGGGGGACGTTAATACCCCGCCTAGTTTGCATCGGTATTTGTATGCTTATGGGAATCCTACGGTTTGGGTGGATCTAACAGGTGAAGCTCCATTTCTCGCCGAATTGACTCAGCGATTTGCTGACGCATCAGACAGCGCTATGTCCCATGCACTTGAAATGAGGCAGTACCAAGGTGGTGTGCTTGGACACACAGTAGCAACTTTCTCTGAATTAGGAGCTAAGGGGCTAAGTCTCCTTGGCGCCGGATCTGGAATGGCTAATTTGAGTGCTGACGCCGCAATCAGTGGCGTCGCTACAAACCTAGAGTATTTTGGAGCAGAGTTTAGTGAATACGGTGTAGTAAGTGATTCTAGGCATAACCTGAGCCAAACAAAACAATCGCTAATCGCAATTGGTCAGGGTATTAAGACCCTGGCGACTTCTCGTGACGCTAGGGCTGAGTTAGGTATTGCAGCTTATGAGGGGGCGGTTAGTACCGCGCAAGGCGTGAGTCGTGGTGATGCAAAAGCGTGGCAAAATTTAAACTCAGCTTGGGGTGGGTCTGGTATTGATGCGCTAGCTGGAGGACCGCTAAAGCCTTTTCTTAGGATGGGGCCAACGGTAGCTGAAGCCGGTAAGACGGGACTAAAGATTGCTAAAGAGGCGTCAGGAGCCGTTGGTACTCAGCTGAAAAAGCTCAAGGAGAATTTAAACGCGCCTAGTAATCCCATGATTAAGCAAATGGGAGCAGCTGGTGATCTTAATAAGGCTGCTCGGGATAGGGCTGCTGGGGTTACAAAGAGTAGAGGCTATGACCGCCCTGAAGTAGAAACTAAGAGTGGTAAGGCTGTAAAGCAGAAAAACGCAACTGATGAGTGGGATAACTTCTTAGGTGATAAGCAAACAAATATAGACCCTAGAGATGGGCTTCCAGATCCTGATCGAATTTGGTCGGCAGATGGTAAGAGAAGTATTAGGTTTGGTGAGCATGAAATGAATAGTAAGCCAAATAAACTTCATTACCACCAAGAAACCTGGCACGACGATAAAGTAGAAAATGTATTGCAGAGGATTCCCCAGTGAAGATTAAAATAATCAACTTTGAAACTATCGATGGTAATGTGGTTGTATATTTCAAATCAAGCATAGGGGATGGTATCGCAATATGGGTTGGCGAA
The DNA here is from genome assembly GCF_014218805.1 of Teredinibacter franksiae. Classification (NCBI taxonomy): domain Bacteria; kingdom Pseudomonadati; phylum Pseudomonadota; class Gammaproteobacteria; order Cellvibrionales; family Cellvibrionaceae; genus Teredinibacter; species Teredinibacter franksiae. The sequence continues at coordinate 90,098 of NZ_JACJUV010000004.1, forward strand.
AAGGAACCTATTAAAAACTATGAGTACGATGTTGAAATTGACATTGAGAGCTCTATAGACCAGGTGAAAAGTAGAAATAACGCAAACAAAGGGCGATATTCAATATCCATTGAGGGTAACTCTACACTCATGAGTGGTGAGGTTGAATCTGTTGAGGAGGATGGCATGGCTTATCTACGTTTATCCCAAGATTGCCTAATAATGATTGAGTCGGGTGATTCGAAAGTTAAAGGTGGCGATTGGGTTAATCTAAATATAAGGTGTGAAAATATAGAAGTTTCTGCTCAAGGTAACTAAAAAGCTAAGGGGGTCAGGCCTTACATTTGACATTAATAATGGTTTGAAACAAAAGTGCAGGATGTGAAATTTAAGGCCTGACCCCCAAACCTTATATGGAGGAGTTGAGACCTGGGCCAAATAATGTGTCGCCAGGAATGCGCGATCCTGCTAATACCTATCGTGGTGACTTGATAAATACCAAGGATCCTACAAGTTCAAATATTCATGAGAAAGGTCGTCATGCCAATCAGCCACACTACAATATTAACCTTAGAGATGCTGATGGAAAACGTCAGACTCCGGCAATCTTCATTGATGAATAATAGGTGACATTACAAATGACTTTGGAAGAAATTGAAAATTATATTGCTCGTGGATCTCGTGGTGCTGTCTGTGTTTTTCGGCAGCCGTTAGAGCAGACTGCGCTACTAATTATGTCCATCTATATAACTGGAAAAGTCGGTGCTTATTGTTTTAGTGTTGAATTTGATCCAATTGACGAGGTGGATAACGGTGAAGGTTGGTGTTGGCAATCTGGCAGGATGAGTTTAAAGAACTAAGGGGGTCAGGCCTTACATTTGACATTAAGGATGGTTTGACACAAAAGTGCAGGATGTGAAATTTAAGGCCTGACCCCCAAACCTTGCGGGATAGGGCTGCTGGGGTTGCAAAGTATGAAGTCGGCGATTCTAATGACTTGCAAAAACGTTCGGCTGTTGGCGATAAACTTGACATACACCATGCGACCCAAAAACATCCCGCTGGGCAGATCATTGATGGGTATGATCCGAAGACTGGCCCATCAATTGCATTGCCTTCTAGAGAGCATAAACGTATACCTACGATCAAGGGAACATATAGTGGAAATGCTCGTGACTTGTTGGCTAAGGACATTAAGGATATGAGGCAGCACACGAATGCGCCAAATAGTGCTTTGCAAAATTTGATTCGACTTAATAAAGAAACCTCACCGGGTGCATTTACTAAATAGGCAGGCAAAATGGATAGCGAGAAATTTATAACAATTATTAAGCGGGTCGTACGTGAAAGTGCAATTGAAGACACGATTGAAAACTTAGAAGATCCTCCAGGCAGGCGCGTGCCAGAAGCAGAGCAAGTTCGATCCGATTGGTTTAACGCTTTGTCGGATGACGACCGAAGTAAAGTGGGAAGTATTGTTAAGGATGCTGTTGATGAAGCTATTTTTGGTTTGTTATCCGTAATTGATGGAGCTAGAGCTATTGAGGATGGAGAGGATAAAGGTAGGTTGGTCTTGACTTATAACGGTGAGAAAGAACAAATACTAAACGATCCTGAGGTAATTGGTCTGCATGATCTATACAATGCCAATGATTGAGTTTTGTTGATGCAGTAATGTTACAAAGAAAAGCTAAGGGGGTCAGGCCTTACATTTGACATTAATAATGGTTTGAAACAAAAGTGCAGGATGTGAAATTTAAGGCCTGACCCCCAAACCTTATATGGAGGAGTTGAGACCTGGGCCAAATAATGTGTCGCCAGGAATGCGCGATCCTGCTAATACCTATCGTGGTGACTTGATAAATACCAAGGATCCTACAAGTTCAAATATTCATGAGAAAGGTCGTCATGCCAATCAGCCACACTACAATATTAACCTTAGAGATGCTGATGGAAAACGTCAGACTCCGGCAATCTTCATTGATGAATAATAGGTGACATTACAAATGACTTTGAACTAATGGAGGAACTAATGGGGTCAGGCCTTACATTTGACATTAAGGATGGTTTGACACAAAAGTGCAGGATGTGAAATCTAAGGCCTGCCCCCCAAACCCTGTTATTGGGTTTGGATGATTGCTTTTTTATCGCTAGGCTCAACCGTTACGGAGTGTCTAGCGGTTTATCTAACGTATGTGGGTGATAGTGTAAGCGCGCGTGAAAAATACGCTTTTATCGCCAAAGTGGAGCGGCATACGGGGGTTAGCGTGGAATATCGTGGTCGTGGTCGACCAAAAATGCCGTAAATTACGTTCGAACGCCCAACATGGTTTTGAGCGCTTGATCCAAAGATTTGAGAGAGATTTATGTCTGTGTGTGTGCGAGAAAAGTTATTGCTGTTGGTATTTATATTCTACCTTGGGCTGGCCTTTAGTCCGCTTGGGTTTGCGAAAGATAAAGAACAAACTGAAGATTTACTGGCTGACTATAAGTTACTTGCCATATCCGAGAGGGACGAATCGGCCGTTATTAGGAGCGCGAGCGGTGACATGATTACGCTTGAAAAAGGTGCGCGGTTTCCTGGTTTTGAGCTTTTCGTAACGCAAATTCAAAACGATAAGGTTGTTGTAAGAGAAACAACAGCACCCGGTGATGTTTTGGTTATTTACAAGTCGAAGAATGGTGGGCCATCAAGTGTTAAACGGATTCGCCGAGTGGCACCAACGCCAGAACAAACTAAGGGGCATGTGACCCAGTTGAAATCGGCTGGTAGTGGCAGTAACGGCAAGAAGACTTTAAACAAGTAAAGTCTTTTGTATAAAAATTTAGTCCATTTAAGTAATAACAAATTAGCACGGAAGCTAAGTGGTAAAGAGTGAGAGTTATGGGAATGAAAAAAGTGATTGTTGAGCTGCGCAATAAAAGTAAGTTGTTGGTTAAAGTGTTGGCTTTTTCGGCAATATATACAGCTAATTGCATGGCGGGCGGAAGTTATCCAACCGATAGCTTTGATATTCCCGAGGGTGCCTACTCGGCTACTTTTGTAGAAGCCAGAAATCACGTAACGGTCATGTCGTTTTCGGGTAATTTTGATGACACACTTGAAACCGGCGCATTTAACCGCGGTGCGCGTGCAACAGTTGCCAAAGAATTTTATAGAACCCATCAAGACAACTACGATTTTATTGTAACGTTTACTTCGTTTGAATATGCAACACCTGAAGCCCGCGCTTTCTATCATGGAGTGAAAAACGATGTGCAAGGGATTGGCTTACCACTTTTCGATAACTCGGCCGTATACGGTTCTAATGGTAAATTACAGGGTATGATCGATATGGCTGCTCTTTCGCGAAGCAGCTACAACCCGTTTCAGGCTGATTATGAGTATACACTCTCTACATTGGCGCACGAGGTTTTGCACCGCTGGAGTAGTTTTGTAAATGTGGATACAAGTGGCGGGTTAAATGCTGACGTACTGCGAGGGAAAGACGACGCGCACTGGAGCTTTTACCTAGACACAGACGCCTCTGTAGAGTATGGCCACCAATGGCGAGACAATGGCGACGGAACCTTTACCGCTACTGCCGCTAAGCGCTTCTATTCGCCATTGGATCTGTATTTAATGGGGTTTTACGGCCCGGAAGAAATTGAAGATTTCTTTGTTATTGAGCCTACCAATAGTGAATACTCTAAAGATAGCTACCCTGTTCAAGGTGCAAAAGTTTCAGGCACCAAACACTTGGTTTCCATTAATGATGTTATCGCAGCCGAAGGCGCGCGCATACCCGCCAAAGATCAGGCGCAAAAGGAATTTCGAATTGCTTTTGTTTACCTTATTGGTGAAAGTGAAATCGCTGAAAATGCCGATATTGTAAAAATCGATAATTTTCGTCGCGCCTTTATGGATCGCTTTGCCATTCTTACCGGTGGTAGGGCAATAGCGCATGTATACCCACAGGCACTCCCAGAGGTAACAGCTGGCGAGCAGTCCGTTGTTGAAGCGGCTGTAGGCGATACAGTACGCGTAGATTCCGCAGATGTACAAGATGCGCTCGAATGGCTGAAAACCCAGCAAAATAGCGGGCTTGGTTACTGGGAAGATAAACCCGCAACCCGTTTTCGTGATACAGCCGTTGTGCTTGATGCACTGCAATCACTGGATGCTTCTTTTACAAATGATTCCAGTGCCTACCAGTGGTTAGAAGACCAGCAGGTTGAAAATACCGACTCCCTCGCTCGAAAAATTCGATTAAACCCAACCAATAAAACAGCGCTAGTAGAAGCGTTAGTTGCACGCCAAAATGTAGATGGCGGTTGGGGGCTACTTGCCGGGTTTGAAAGTAACGTTCTTGATACATCACTTGCAGTGCAGGCCTTAAGTAGTGTTGGTGATATGGCTGCGCTCGCGTTTGCGCAAATGTACTTAATTGCCGAGCAAAATGCAGACTTTGGTTGGGAAGAGATTGCTGGGGGTAATAGCAACTTAAGAGCAACACTGGCAGCCATTACAGCGCTACAGCACATTGGCGCGTTTCCGACACCTATTACAAACGCAGCATCTTGGATTGCTAGCCAGCAAAATATAGATGGTGGTTTTGGTGCGCCGGCCAGTACTGTTAATGAAACAGCCGAAACCCTTGTATCCCTCGTACAAAGCCGCCAAGCCGATAAAGTCGATCAAAACGCTGCCTTGGCCTACTTAAACAATTTACAGCGTGAGTCGGGTGCATGGGAGGGAAGCGTTTACACAACGGCGCTTGCAGCAAACGCACTGCGTTCTATTACTTTGCAAAACCTCGCTGTAGTAGAGTTTTATGCCGACGCTGCAAGTAAGCGAGACGGTGAACGTGTGCACTTGACGGTTGCCGTTACCAACAATAGCCCGCTCAATACAGCGTTAGCCACTTTAGCGCTTTTTGATGGTGACCCGAAAAGCGGAGCGAGCCCCATTGTCAGTTCAGCGGTAATACCGGTTTTAGCACCGGGAGAAATCCGCTATATCCGTTTTGTATGGGATACCCTCAATAGCGCGGGTAGTAAAACGCTCTATGCTGTTGTAGACCCCGAAGCGGCTTTAGTGGAGCGTTCGCTGCTCGATAATGTGGCTACTTTAGCTTATGAAGTAGCAGAAGCACCTGAAAACGTCGATTTAGAAGTAACCGAGAGTGAATTTGTTCTTTTCCCCGCTGCGCCTTCACTTTTGCCCGCGTCGTTATCGGCATCTGTTGTGGTGCGCAATCTTGGGTTGGCAGATGCGACTGATGTGGGTATTCAGTTGTGGCAAGGCGAAGCACAGAGCGGTATTTTATTAGAAGAACAGCCAATATCGGTTACCAGTCGTTTGTCCACTGTCGCTAATTTTGTGTTCGATTTAACCGAAGCCGGTACAACCCACTATACGGTGGTGGTAAACCCCACCGAATTGCCAATAGAAGACAACTTTTCGAATAACACGAGCACACAGGCAGTAACGACTTCAAGCAGTATTGATTTGGCCGTTACGCAAGGGGATTTTGCGATTAGCTCTTTGCCTGTGTATTTGTATCAAGATGCGACATTTACGATTAATTTGCGTAATCAGGGAACCCTGGCGTCACCCAATGTTGGCGTAAAATTGTTTATCCTCGGCGATAACGGCTATGAGCTGCTAGAAGATACCCAGCTAACATTTGCCGCAGGTGAAACTAAGCCTGTTAAGTTTACATGGCAGGCCAATAGGTTAGGCGATACAGCACTACGCGTACTTATCGATGAAGAAAACCTTATTGCAGAGGCTGACGAAACCAATAATGTGCAGGAGTTCAATTTCTCCGTTGTACAGCTGGAAGGCATTAACGTAACGCTCAAGGCCGCAGAGCTGGGGTTTTCTCAATACCCTGCCAATGAGTCCCTGGGTTTGGTGTTGAGTACAACAGTTTACAATACCGGTACAGAGACGGTTACGTCGGTTCCGGTTGGTTTCTACGATGGCGACCCTGGCACCGGCGGCATACTTATTGGTGACTACGAGGTTGTGCCTGAAATCACCGCAGGCAGCTCTGTTACAGTAGAGCACGTTTGGCCCCAAGTTATGGGCACTGCCGACCATTACGTATTTGCCGTAGTGGACCCAGAAAATGCCATTGCAGAATTGGACGAAACAGATAACCAAGCATTCGATACCCTACAGGTAAATTCAGTTTCGGATTTGGTGGTTACAGAGGGTGCTATTCAATTAGACCCTAGATACCCAAGCTTGGGCGAAACAGCGACCGTTACAGTTTCTGTTTCAAACCTTGGCGAACAGGCCGCCGAAAATGTTCTGGTGCGCGCCTTTAATGGCGACCCAGATAATGGCGGCATTGAAATTGGCAGCGGTTACCCAATTTCTGACATTTCAGGCTTTGGCATAAAAACGGTTAGTTTTGATTTTAGTTTTACGCAAGAGGGTACACAGCGTTTTTATGTTGAAGTTGACCCAGACGGCGCAATAACTGAATCGAATAAACTGAATAACAATGCATTAAAAACCATATCGGTTCAAGATGGCAGCCTGTATGTCTCCGAGCGCTATTTCTCACCCAACGGCGATAAAGTAAAAGATTCAACGCGCTTTTTCTTTGAACTCGATACACCAGAAACCGTGCGGGTAGCCGTACTTGACGCTACAGGCTCTGCGGTACGCACCTTCGATGAAGTTTTCAACAATGCCACCACCGGTAATATTGAATGGGATGGTAGAACAGACGTAGGGAGTTTGGCCTACGACGGAAACTATTATTTCTCGATTAAGCACGAAGATGGCAGCGTTAGCCACCAAACCAAAACGGTACTGGATACCAACAGGGCTTCGCTGGTAGAAGCGCTAGGAACGCAGCACGAAGTAAAAAACTTCCTTTCTTGTAACATTGGTGCGCAGCATGCCAACGCGTTTGTATACGGGCCCAAGGATGAATTTGTTTATTACCTAAATACCAAGGCTTTGGATGCTTACGGTAAAAAAACTGATGAGTCGGATGAGATTGTTTTTCCTGCCGGTTTATACCGTGCGAATTGGGACGGCTCCGATGCGCGATTGGTGTCCAACATTTCGGTGCTCGATCTGGAGTCTCGTCGATTCTTTAATAATGGTGTGCCTCGTTTTTTGAATTTGGTTGTTTCCGACGATGGTAAGCGTCTGGCTTTTATTTTAACGTCTGACTATGACTTTGAATTTGAAGTGTGGTCTGCATCGACCTCTCCTGGTAGTGGACTCACCCTTATTGAAAGCTTTAATCCAAATCCAGCTGATACCGGTTATGGCAGCAGTGAATCAATACAGTTTATTAAAGGCACACATCGTTTATTGGCGTCCTATCCAACTTCCGTAGACAACGAACAACTGGAAGTCGGCCTAAGTAGTTGGGATGTGGACACCGTGGGTGGCGACAGAGTTGATCACGCCATCAGTTTGGCCTACGCTCGTTCGGCGAACACCCACATATCGATTAACTCACTTGGTAGCCATGTAGCGATTCAATTCAAAGAACCCGTTAGATCTAATGGCAGAACTTTTGGTTATTCAAGCAAAAGCTACCTTTATAATATCGCTTCGGGTATAAGTCAGAATTTGGGTGGCGAAGCAACAGCAATAAGTTGGGCTCCCGATGGAACTAAGCTTGCTGTTGGCGACCCAGCAATGGGCGGGGTTGTAGTTTACAACTTAGACGGCGAGGTTATTCAAAGTTACCGGTTTCCAGACCAGTTCGATCGCTCGCTCGCTAGTGCAGCGGCACCCTCGATTGATACGTTTCCAGATTGGGCCCACATTGATTGGAAATATTTCGAAGATATTGAAACACCGAAGTTGGTGGGCAATATTGAACATATTAGCTGGAACCCCGATAGCTCAGCGCTTCTTTTCTCGTTAAAAGATGTTGCGAGCTCATTTTTATATCAAATATTGGTATCTCAATATGGCACATTCGACTGCGACTGTTGGTACGCAGAGCTAGATGGAGGCGTTGAACCTGAAGATTTCGACTTGGCGTTATTTGATTATCAAGGCGATATGTCGGGTGTTTACTTATATCAGCTTGCCGGAAACAAAGTAGAGCAAATAACTTCGCAACTCCCCACTGCAAATGCAATTTCTAAACTAATAGAATCGAATCAAGGTGGTGGAATGGAGTCGTTTTCGTTTGATGAATACGACGATAGTTCAGGCGCTTTGATTCCGGTTGTCATGCTTGAGGACTTTGATCAAAATATTCTAGGTGTACCCGTTACCCGTGAGGGCTTACCCGTACTAGCTGATGTGAAGGGGCTTCAGTGGCTAAATAATTCTAGTTCATTCTGGGTGAAATCTGATACTTATGTTGCAATAGACACAGCCGGTGTATTGCCAGCAAAAAAAATTACGCCTTTACGTGCGATATCTTCTCTCGGGCAGTCTAATAAGGGAGAGTTTCTTAAGTTTTACGCTGAAGATAATGTAGATGCTTGCGCTACTGGTATGACCGACGGTTATCGTTTAGTTCGCTCGCTGTTAAACCTGACATCAGATTTACGCATTACTCGTAATAGTTCGTCGGGTAGCATTACCCTGCATGGTACTGCCACAGATCAAAATTTCGACTTTTATACGCTTGAGTATGCATCCGTAGATTCCCCCGATAACTGGCAACAGCTTCAACCTGCCGTTAACCAACATGCAATTGATGAAGATCTTAGTGCGTGGGTACCTGCTTCCACTGGCTCTTTCTTTGTTAGGCTCTCGTCTCACGATCTGGCGGGCAATTCTCGAGACGCTATTAAGCAGGTATCTACGTCAGTTCAGTCGAGCATTTCGAATTTGTACCGTACGCCAGCCTATTTTTCTCCCAACAGTGATGGTGTTAAGGATGTTGTATCAATTCACTTTCGTGTACTTACCCCAATTAATAATTTTACAGTTGAAGTTTTGAATGAAGAGGGCGCTATTGTTCGCACAATAGTCGAAAGCTATACCGAAATAGGCAGCGAGCAAAGCATAACCTGGGACGGACGAAATGATAGTGGAGACAGTGTAGCAGACGGTACTTATACATTAAGGGTTCAAAATAACGAACTTTTGGTTACCTTAGATACGGTATTTCCTACGGTATTGGATTTAACGGGCCCTTGGTATCAGTCCATACTTTTCGATCCTTTCGATGCTAGAAGCCCCGCCTACTTAGAAGTTTCCAATAGCATTACTATTCAAGCTTTCGACGATGTTTCTGTACCTGACGCGGAAGTTACCTACAGACATTGGGAAAGCGCCGATTGGTTGAATACTCCTATTAACTTTATCGAACAGGGAGCGCGCCTTGCGGCTGCATCATCACTATCTATACAACAGTGGGTTTCAGGGGAGTATCAAGCCAAGGCGTCCGATCAAGCGGGGAATACAACCGTAACACCCATAGATTTTGATCAAAAAATTAATCAATCAGCCATTATTTGGTACGGACAGCAGTCAGGGGATCGGTTTACCAATACAGATACTGTTATTGGTAATGCCGCGATTAACCCAAATGCAGCAGGCTTTATAGTACTTGGTGGTAAGCCGTATTTTTCCAAGGCTGGGCTTTTCCCCGATCTTCGTGTTGCGCTGGACGTTAATAAACCATTGGTTTTTCGTTTGAATGAAACCATTCCGGGTGGAATCTCGTCTGTGCATGTTATGTACGGTGAGGCTGAGGCTGCGATTGATACTTATCAGGCCGCCAGTAGTGTTTCTTACGGATCTATAGGGGCCTGCTACACCTATCTAGGGCAGAACTCTAGTGACATATGTTTCTTTGAGCAAAATAACCTGCTTGCCCATCACTTTGGCTTGTCTGTTGATCTACCTTTGCTCGACCTTGCGCCTGGCACTACTTACAATTTTTACGTGCAAATAACGCCTGATATAGGCCCTGAGGTCAAAACAAATGGCATTTCTTTTACTACATCCGAAAAAGTAATTCTAGACAATAGAGTGCGGACTATAAGCGGTGAAAATATAATTAGCGGGTATCTAAGCCCGGTAGCAAATGAAGAGTTTCAGTCTGCAACGATATCTATTCAGAATACTGAAGATGACCGCTATCTCGAAAAAACCGTCTACAAGACAATTTTCCCTGAAGATGGTAAGCATAGTTTAGACCTTAAAAATCCTTTCTTACATTTCTCCTTTGGTGCGGAGAGCTTGATGCCATGCTCTACCTACCAGGTTACTCTGGATGTTAAGACAAAGGACGGAAAAAGGGTTTCCGATAGCAAACCGATAGACACTCAGTGCCTAGCTATCGAAGTGATGGCTTCGCCAGTTGTTGCGGATGAGTGTAATACCGGGCCAACAAACATGGTTCGATTTGAAATGGTTGTTGAGGAGCTCCTGTCTTATGGAGACCCGGTCGATCTTAAAACCCTTGAACTTTATACTGTTGGTATGGATGGCACTAAGAGCGTTCATTTTAATTCTAATTCGCCGCGCTACAATCAACCCCTTGAGTATGTGTTCGATACTACTTTGGTTGAAAGTGGGGCAGTTATCTTTTATGCGCGAGCCGTAGATGTAAATGATAATGAGGCGGAGTATTCGCTGAATATCCCTATAACTTACGAAGAGCCCACGCTAGATATAGTCTATCCGATTGAGGGTCAAACTTACTGTGCAACGGCGTACCTTTCTGACAAACCAAAAGACAAAGAATATCGTATAGCCGCGTTAGAAATTCAAGGTCAATCGATTAGCGCTGGAAAGCACAATCTAGCAATTAAAAATAGCTTGTCCCTGGATTCAGATTTGGTTTCGTACGCTGAGTTTTATAATCCCGGTGGTGCGGTTGAGTGTAAAAAAGGCTCAACATTTACTCGCTGTAAACTAAACGAGAGAGTCGATAAGTTTGGTGAGAAAATCATCACTACCCCTGTTATATACAATCCGCTGATTAATGAAAGTAGAACTAACGGTGTTTTGGGTTATGTGGTTGCTGAAGGTAGTCGAGAGCAGTCCATCTATTTTGAGCAGACCAATTGGTCTGGGGCGCTCAGCTGTTCAAATATGGCTGTAACGATAGATTCTCGCGTTGAAGGCCTGAGCATACGTACAACCGGAGGTGTGCAGCGCGTAACAGCAAGTGGTGATGGCTATCAAATATTTTCACCCAATGGTGACGGCTTTTATGACGAACTTCATTGGCAGTATTCTGTAGAAGAAGCTGTATCTCTTACGCTGACTATTCATGACGGGGCTACAGATGAGTTGGTTGCCAGCGTTTATGAGGGGGCGGCATTTGCGCAGGGCGACCACGTTGTTGCATGGCATGCAGAGTCGATACCAGACGGTTTATATGTGGCTAGATTCGAAACTCAAGACGGGTGTGGCTTTGTCGACCGTACCGCGCGTTGGGTTGAATTAGATGTTACGCCACCTGTAGTGCAAATAGTGTCTCCTACTTCAAATCAGTCTCTTGGTGTGATTGTTGAGCCGCTGGCGAACATTGTGGATGCAAATTCTTTTTCTACGCAGTTATCTTATGGTCAAAATCAAAGCTTGATGGCCATAATTGATTCCAAAGCCGCGATATTATCTGGCTCTGAGTTAAGTATGGGGCATTGGAATACATTTGGTTTGACTGGGAGTTGGTTGTTAGGCGTTAATGCTGTCGATATTGTCGGCAACCATTCATCAGGCTCCGTTGAGGTGGCCCTTCCTGAGCGAGATGCGCAGATATCGCACTTGGCTGCCACTGAAAAGTATGTGGCGCCAAATGGTGATGAACAGTTTGCTAATGCAACTTTTACGGTTACGTTCGAAAATGATGTTGTTATTTCTGCTGATATTTTTAAAGGCGACGAAATAGTCGAACCACTGTTAGCTGACGCTGTTTACACAAAAGGAACCCACCGTATTTCCTGGGATGGCCTGAATAACGCTTCCGTCCCTTTTGAAAACGGTATTTATTCAATAAGAGTACAAGCACAAGCCGCACATACGGTTTCTACTATACAAACAGAATCGACCAGTATCATTCTCGATGCAATTGCTCCGCAGATACAAGTCGATGGTTTAGATTCTGGGTTGATAAGTGTTCGTACTAATCTAGAGGCCGCTTCGTTGTTGGGCTCTGTTACCGACACGTATTTCAATGACTATAGTGTTGCACTTCTTGGTACACCGAATAGCGCTTCGGTGTTTACTACTATCGCTGGAGGAGATGTTGCCCCAATTAGTCTGCTGGCGAATTTAAGTAATTATGTTGTAGACGAAGGTGAATATAAGTTTCAGGTCAGCGCCAAGGATGTAGCTGGAAATAGAAGTTCTCTTACTTTCGATATGCTTTTTGATACTTCTGCACCGGCAATAACCATCACTTCGCCGGTGAACGACCTGTTTGTAAACAGTAGTGGCAGTTTGGTCGTAAAAGGAAGTATCGAGGAGGCAAACTTACTGAATTACAGTGCTTCGCTCGTATCAAGTGCGGGGGTTAAAGTACTCTCTCAGCAGTACGATGTGTTTCCTGTTGATGATACGCTAACTTCAATTAATTTGACTACGCTGCCCGAAGGGCAATACACACTACAGTTATCGGTTGTTGATAAAGTGGGTAACACAGCGGAAGAATCTAAATCAATTGTGATAGACAACACCCCGCCAGAGGTTGTCATTAGTTCTCCAGAGCATAGTGGCTATTTCGGTTTGTCGCTAATCGTTACAGGTACTGCAGAAGACAGTAATTTCGACAAATACTTGGTGGAGTTGGCAGCCGGGGGCTCAGAGTCCTTTGAAACGATTGCAGAAGTAAGGTCAGGCATTCACGATGGTGCATTATTTAACTTTGACAGTCTGCCTGCTGATGGTGACTACAGCTTACAATTAACGGCTGTAGATAAAGCAGGTAATACTGCCGCTGTTTCTCATGATTTTATTGTAGATTCTATTGTTCCCATGTCACCGTCTATAACAGTCGCTGAAGCAGACAAAGAAACAGCCGCAGTCTCTTTAGAATGGCTACCGGTTGAAGACACCCTTACCGGTTACTGGGTGTATCGCAATGGTCAGAAAGTCGTGAGCGAACCCATCTCGAATACACATTATTTGGATAGTTCTCCGGGCGAAGGAACACATCAGTATTCTATTAGTGCTATTGACACAGCAGGGCATGAGAGTGAAAAGACCTCACAGAATGTTACCCTTGATTTGACTGGGCCAGAGGTTTCATTCACTTACCCACAAACTGGCGATACGGTCAGTGGGCTCGTGAATATTCGTGGTACAGCGTACAGCGCTTCTGATTTCAGCCACTACCGTTTATTGGTAGGTCCAAGTTCAGAATTATTGACAGAGGTAAGTTCTGCTACTGTTGGTGTACTTGGTGATGATATTGGGCAATGGAATACTGTCACTTTATTAGACGGACAAAGTTATGTTTTGCGAGTAGAAGCGGAAGACATAAATGGGAATAGCGCCTTCGATGAAGTCAGTGTGATAATTGATAATACCGCGCCAACCGCTCCGGAAATTTATTACTCCGTTATTAACTTCGGAAACACCGCACACTTCCGTTGGAATGCGCCCGTTGAAGATGATATTGCTGGCTACCTTGTGTTACGCAACAATAAAATTGCAAATGCTAGCGGTGTTGTTGTTGGTGACTTGGCTCCGTACTTGGTAACTGAGTTGGATTTTTCCGATTACTCGCTTCCAGATGGTGAATACAGTTTTACGGTTATCGCTATAGATACCGCCGGCAATCAGAGTGACCCATCCGCAGCTCTCGAGTTAACTATTGATCAACAAACTCCACATGCAGAGCTTATTGGGCTGCCGTCATTTTTTGATGATACGCTGTTCTTAAACGCCCAGCTTGAAGATTTGGACGTTGCCACTATGGATTTTGAATATCGCCAGAGCGGGCAAACAGATTGGGTTCTAATTCAGCAAGATAGTTTAGCGCCGTACCAACACCAGTGGGATACGTCTGATTTAGATTACGGTTCTTATGAGTTAAGAGCAGTGGCCCAGGATATTCATGCGAATATCGATGGTGCCCCCGATGTTGTGACGTTGGAAAAACGTGACCTTATTATTCCCGGTGTCGCCTCTTCAGTCGAGGTGGCCGTAAATGGCGGCACAGCTACAATAACGTGGGTGGGCCCCGCGGATTTGGATATCGAATTTTTTGAAGTTCAGAGAAGTTTCCAAGGCGAGGAAAGCTGGAGTGTGATTTCATCTGTTCCCTTTGGTGCAACACAGTATGCAGATGAGGGGCTTGAAGACGATAAGTACGAATACCAAATCGTCACTCAGGATCTATCGGGTAACCGTTCTAGTGCTTCGGAGGCCATTGGGGCGACTGTCTATACGCCTTTCCTAACGGGAGCAGATATTTTAACGAGCGAGTCTACCGAATTGTTTGTAGGGCATACGCAAGCTTATGTGTCCATTACTTTTAACGTTATGCACAACTCGGTTCCAATTGGTTCTTACACAGCTGAAGCCAACGAGTATGGTAAATTCTGGGTGCGAGATGTAGTTCTAGAGCCCGGGCAGAACGAGTATACAATTCATTCTGTCGATCAATATGGATTTGTTGGTAAAACAGTCACGGGGTATACCGAGTATTCTGCGGCGCCGTCACAAGTGACCGGATTACTTGGTTCGGTGAATTCCGATGAGGAAAATGTATCGTTAAGCTGGAATAGTAATACTGAATCTAATATTTTCGGATATGGCGTATACCGCAATGACGTGCAGATTACTCCTGCAACCATTATAGAGCCGGTAACTCATGGAACGGATGCGACTGATTTGTCTGCTTACCCAATTTCAAATTTATTTGATGGTGATGACAACTCTCTATGGATACCCGAATCAATGCCAAGTTACCTTGAATTGGAGTTTGACGGGCCCCAATACATAACTGGTATTAGAGTTCGGTGGAATCAGTACTACTACTCGTCTAATGATTACGTTTTACAAGTCTGGAATGGCGAGAGATATCTACCAATTAAAGAAATTGGTTATGCTTCTAGTACTCAAAACCTAACGGTAAAATATATTACAAATAAGGTTCGGTTTGTCTTTAATGACACATACTACGGTGACGGTACTACCTACCCATTCCGCTTGAGCGAAATATCTGTATCAACATTGAGTTTTACGGATGATGTTGACTACTTTACGGATTTACCTGGTGACGGAGAACATAGCTATACCGTTGCAGCAATAAATGATAGAGGCATGGAGGGTCCTGCGTCGGAACCCACTCTTGTTGAGGTAGGTGACTTTATTGGACCAGCCCCTGTCAGCTTGTCCATTAACGTTAACGGGGTGAATGTGGAGCTCACCTGGACCGAGAGTGATTCGGACGATACAGCGTCGTACCGTGTATACCGCGATGGGCAGTTAATTCAAGAGCTGTCCTCTGCTGAGCTTTCCTATGCTGATGAAGGGCTAGCAAATGGTTCTTACCAATATACAATTCGCGGTGTAGATGCATTAGGTAATGCTGGTGATCCCTCAAACATAGTAGCCGCAGATATTTTAACGCCTGTTTTAGCCGCTCCTGTTGATTTAGCGGCTCTATCGGATTCCGAAGGGGGCGTAAGGCTCTCATGGAAGCCCGGGCCAGATACATCTCCTGGTGCTTATAAAATCTATAGGGCTCTAGGGTCCGAGGGGCTTGCACTTCTCGTAGAGGAATCAAATCTTTCGCATTACGATGTGAGCGTTGCGGAAGGTAATACATACCGCTACACCATTCGCGCAGAGGATGCCTATGGAAATTTAAGCGCCCATTCTTCTGAAGTGTCGGTGCTGGCTGAGTTTTCTATTCCCGTTAATGCTCCGACAATTGTTGTGCCGTCTACCATTGAACCTTTGCTCACGGGTAAGACTAGGGTTTCAGTTACGGGTGAGGCTGATCCAGGCTCTCGCATATTCCTGGTTCAAAACAATACAGTGGTTCAAGAAGCAACAACGAGCGTGAGCCTGACTCAAACTCAGTACACAAGTTTTGAGGTTGAGAGAATTGGTGAGGCAGAAAATGGAACGATTGCCGCACTGGGTTACAACTACGATACTTATTCAAGGGAACTGCTTGTTGGTAGTAAAGGCAAATGGGAGAAGAGTAATTACTCTTCATGGAGTTTACCCGACTTCTTAGCGTGGCTGGGTTCATATGTTCTATACATGGATGATTATGATGGTAAATTTGAAGTGGTAGACCATGAATCTGGTACTGTTGTTTCTTCCGGTACCGCTTTCGCTGCCGCCGATATTTACTCATTACTTTCTACGACTGAAGATTCCGTGGTACTGATCGCCCGTGATTACGACGTCTCTAGGACAGGATTGTTTACGGTAAATCTCACCACTCTGGAGAAAACATTTGAGCCATTAGACGGGTTCTGCTCAACGTGTGACTTATCAATGTCGCCAAATGGCCGGCACTTAGCCTACGTTGATAATGGTACTGATCTCGTAGTGTTCGACCGCGACACAAAAACCATTGAGCGTATAACCGTTGGTGATACAACCTTGAACGAATGGGTTGATAATATTGTGTCTTGGAACGCGGATGGTGATAAAGCGATTTTTGCCGCTGGTAACATAGCAGGCTATGACGACGTTGTTATGTATGACTTTAATAAAGTTGAAGTTACTGTTTTAGCAAGCGATAGTGAATTTAACCTGTCATTACCGGAGTGGTCAGATAGTGCTGACGCGTTCGTTTATCAAGCGCGTAATTCGAGCAACAATACGCAAATTCGAATTACTGAAACAGCTTCTGGTGATACTACTTTTGCCCAAGAACTGAGTTACTCTGGAAGCCTAGAGTTCCTTGATTGGTCTGCCTCTACCGGAATTAGCTTTGGCTCCGATTCCAGTCGCTCTGTTTCTGTGTTGACGCTGCCTGGGCTGTTTAGGTTTGCTGATGTAGGGATACATATTGGTGAAAACCAATTTGTAGCTATCGCTGCGGACGAAACAGGCAATCAAAGTAACCCTTCGGAATCAGCATATGTAATACGAACTGTTCCAGAGATGGCCGACTTGAACATTGATTTCGTTAACCAGGAGCGGGTGTTGTTAGCTGGAAACGAAACTGAGGTGACGTTTATCGTTAGTAATATTGGTGGTGTTTTGTCTGCTGAAACAAGTGCAAATATCTCACTGGTATCTGAAAGTGGAATTGTGTTGGATCTTGGCCAAATCACCGTTCCTCGTTTGGAACCTGGTAGCAATGAATCACTTGCGCTGAGCTGGCAAGCCGGTGATATTGGTAACTACCGGTTGGTTGTGAACGTGGATACAGAAAATTTGGTGGTAGAATCTAATGATTCGAACACCTCTACAGTTGAAGGAATTCTAGTTGTAGATTCCGAAGACCCTGTGATTTCGCTGAACACCGAACAATCGTCTATTGGGGCCAATACCGATATTGCTGGTAACCTGTCGCTTGTCAATACAGCAACTACTCTACAAGGTGAACTTCGGCTTGTTATCGAGGATGCTGAAGGGTATTTGGTAGAAGAGCTATCAAATACACCCGTCGATCTTGCTTTCGGTCAGCGATACCAAGCTGGCTTCGTTTGGAACTCTGCAACAATATTCCCCGGCGATTATCGCGTTGTAGCAACTCTTTATGATTCAAACGGGTTAGAAGCGTCTTCTCAAACTGCGAGTTTCGAGATTTCTGAAGACATTAACCTGGTTGCAAGCGTTGTGGCAGCTTTACCAAGCTATACAGCAAATGAAGTTGTAAGAATGCCTGTTACTGTGCTCAATCAGGGAGGGAATGCACTTTACCCTGGGGGTTCGGCAACAATTTCCATATACAACTCTCTCGGAGAAACGTTGTACTCAGTTTCACGAAACGTTGGTGAAATATTGCCGGGCGAAGCGCAAACATTTGAGATTCTTTGGAATTCAGCTGTTAGCTTACCTGGCAACTATCAAGTGCAGGTTTCGTTGGTGTCTGAGAGTATTGCGGAACTGAATGCACAAGCGAGCTTCACCATTTTAGCGAGTCGCCCAACACTGACGGGGAAAATCACTCTGTCAGAAAGCGCATTTGGTAAAGATTCTTCCATTAGCGTCGGTTATGAGGTTTCAAATCACGGTAATGCCGCTGTATCTGATATTACACTCAGCCTAACGCTTTTCGATAATTCGACGGGTGCTGAGCTGGTGACAAACTCACTTGTTCAATCTGTTGAATATACCTCTAAGCTTAGCGGGGCTATTCCATTAGATTTGACTGGCATCGATCTTGGTGATTATGCGGTTCGGTTGAGTTATGAAAAAGCGATATTGGGTCAGACATTGTCGGGGGTATTAGACCAAAGCTTCGCTTCCATCGTCGATACAGAAGCTCCAGAGGTAACAATTCTGGAGCCTGAAGAGGGGGCAATTGTTTCCGGACTACTGGGTACACTAAAGGTTGAAGCTCAAGACGCTGACTCACGAATCGATTCAGTTTATGTTCGCTTTGGTGGTGGTGATCAACAGCAGTTACCGAAGAACAGCTCCGTTCTTAATCAGTTTGTTCAAGGCTTTGATGGCCTCTCTGAAGGTGAGCATGAGCTGCGGGTAGTGGCAGAAGACTCCGCTGGCAATATTAGCGGCGAACAGCTTCGTTTAGTCACTATTGATAATTCGTTACCAATGATTTCCGTTTCAGGTGTATTGAGCGGCGAGTACTATAGTGAGCCAGTCATACCCGTAATTAATGTTTCCGATGCAAACTTATCGCACTCTGCGATTACTCTAAATGGTGAATCATTTACTTCAGGCACTAGCATTGAAGAGGATGGCGAGTACCGAATGGTTGTGTCAGCTGAAGATGCTGCCGGTAATATAGGCACTGATATTATTTTGTTTACTATCGATACTACTGAAGCTCAGATAGACATTGATGGGGTCTCAGATCAGGCTGCTTATAACGTTCCGATTGCACCAGTAGTTACCATTACTGACGACAACTTAGTCTCGTCCACTATTCTGCTAAATGGAAATACCTACGAATCCGGTGGTGCAATAGTAGAAGAGGGTGGTTACATACTCCATATTTCTGCAACCGATGCGGCTGGTACCACTGTAGAGACTTCTGTTGAATTTGAGCTCGATTTCACGGCGCCGATGCTGCCAAGCGTTAGTGCGCCAACAAACGGCTCATCGGTTTCTAATTCTTCCGTCGATATTATTGGGCACTCAGAATCGAACGCGTTTATTTCTATGACGCTACAGGACTCCACCCTATTAAGCACAACGGCTGACGGTGCCGGTATATTCAGTTTTACTGATGTTGAGCTGAATCCAGGGGAAAACAGTTTCGCGATTGTCGCGCAGGACCGAGCTGGGAACGCTAGCGGAAGTTTGGCTTATGCACTCAGTTTCTCGGTTCAAGGGTCAACTGAGTTAAGTGGCGTAAATGTGCTATCAACTGATGTGCTTATTTGGGCCGCAGAGAAATCGACCCACCACCACCCAAGTTGCTCCAGTCGGTCGCATTCGGGACACAGAACTGACTTCAAACATTATGATCGTGACTTGGAAGCTCAATTGGAGTTCTTTGAGCAGGTGTATCAGGCAGCAGGTATTTCTTTTACCGTTGCACGTAGTCGCTTAGCGTTTATTACGGCTTTGCGTTCACAAAAACACAATGTAGTGCAGATTCTTAATACTAGGGAAGAGTACTCAAGGCGCTTTGGGTTTGACGGAAGAGCGATTCTTGAACTTAAAGGGGCTGTTGCTTCAGGAACCGGCTTGATTGTGAGTAATACTCAGCCGCATTCCTTTAGATCGTTAGCTTCGCTCACAGGAGTCAAGCTTCATGGACGGGTTCCTGGTGGCGCGACGGTTAATATATCGGATAATTTTATTTCCGGTGATTATGTGTGGACGCTTGAAGATGACCTCATGCGTGTTCGGCTGGCTGGTGGTATTGCACTCGGGTCCATTGAGTACTCCTGCTATCGCTATCGACGTGGGAACTGTAGCCAACCCGCTTTCGTAGCAAATCAGTTTGGCGAAGGGCAAACGGTAACGATTCCGTTCAACCTATTGGATATACCCGATAGTGAAGCGGCTCAATCACTTGCAATAAGTATGGTGAGCTTTGTAGAGCCAAGCGAAAGTGAGAGTATCCCGTCGACACTGCAGTATGTAGACTGGACAATCGATTCTTCCGAATCAGGCTCTCTATTCGCTACCCAAGAACTTAGGGGAGGGATGGAGTACTTCGAATTAAGCGAGGGAGGTATGGCTGAAAGCGACACTTCGGCTCAGTGGAATCTAATGGATATGTTGACCTTTGGTGGATTAATCTTGCTCCCTGAATCAGCGGGTGATTTTACTGTCGAAACGAGTATATATGCGGGTGAAGATAACAACGGTAGCTTGCTCGCAACTGAAAACTCGGTTCTCAGTTTGAGGCATTCCTTAAGAGAAATGGAAACGGAGCTTATTGCAATGTTGGAAGAGCTTCCTTCTTCTGGACGTCATGGCAGAAGAACCGCGCTTGCGCTTCATGCGGCCAAAGCTGCTGTCGTTATGGATCGGAATAAGCACTGGCAGCTCGAAACCGCTTTGTTATGGATGTCTCTAGTGATTGATGATTTGGAGAGGATGGGGCATGAAGATGAGCTGATTTTGGCCGCGTCCATTCTCAAAGCTTATCAATCGCAGTGGGTTGTCCATCATAATAAGTAATCTATAGCTACATTGTACTTGGTGCGATGGAGGGTTTTTCATCGCACCAGTTCGTTGTAGTTAGGAATTCTGTATACACACACGCTCACAATTTAAACGTTAAAACCCTTTATACCAAAGCAGCCACTTGCTTTCTGGCTTTTCGGAACCTGCCCCGCAGGTATCCCTTCAGCGACGCTGTAACCTGCTTGTTGGCAATTTGCTTGTGATGGCAAAACAGCGCTAAACAATAAATGGCTTCGTCTTCCGAAAGTGCTGCTGTGCGATTGGCTCTTGGGTCGTAGCAGCGGCCACAGCCGCCGCGAAACGTGTAGGCGGTGTTGGCGATCATTATGCCAAAGCCCATAAATATGGAGAGAATCTCGGCGGTGGCGTCAAAGCTTTCTGGCCCATTCGGCAATTCTAACTGCGACTGATATAAAAAGTGTTGGGTAATGCTTTTGCTCATGCTACCGACTAGGTCCATGGGTTGTTTCATCATGGCGCTGGCGTAGGAGATGTCTAATGTTGGCTCCAGTATGTCGGTGCTGGTTACCGTGGTGGAGCTAATGCCGCTTGTTTTAAGGGGTGTAGATGAATTGGTCGGTTGCCGTAGTTGGGTGTTTAAACGCAGTAGCGGTGGCATCTCTGGTGAAAACGCCTGGGGCAATACCACTTTGAATGGCCAGTGGCTTAAGCCGCTGTAGCGGAGTATGCGGGTACATAGCGCCCGCGCCATGTCGGTTTCGTTGTCGGCACGGTCCGGAAAGTATTCGCGCGTAGGTTGTACCAGTACGGTGGCGCTGGAGAAATAAGGGTTATCGAAATTGTCGAGCGCCCATTGAAACGTGAGCTGCAAATTTTTAGCGGTTGTAGGGTCTACAACGACTGGTTTTTTGAATAGATGGAGCATGGTGATCTGGTTTACGCGGTTTTTATCGTGGAACGGGAAGTTTACGAGTAGGTAGCAGCCAGTGCAATGCCAGGGGTTCACGTTAACTGAATAGGCGAGGCAGGGTGGGCACTGCCTAGCCTAGGTGATGAAAAAACAGGCTGTCGGTCATCAGCCATGTTAAACGCTAGCCGTACTAACGCATGCAAGCATTACCACAATTAAGCATCATATATGATTGATAAATGTGGCTAATCGATTTTATCAGTCAAATATGAGGGCTATAAAAAGTAAATTTATTTACACATCATATATGAAGTACTATAGTGTTGGTGGTCAATTATCAGTCAAATATGATGAATATGATAAATTCCAGTTTAAGTGACGACGCTATCCGCCGTGAGTTAGGGGGTAGAGCCCAGGCTTATCGCTTGCGGTTAAATCAGGACCAAGAAACCTTTGCCTATGAGGCTGGGGTGTCGGTTAGTACCTTGTACAGACTAGAGAAAGGCGGCCCCGTAAGTTTTGATGCCTATATTAAGGTGCTTAGGGTGCTGGGCCTGCTCGACCGGCTGGATAGCCTTATTCCAGCGCTTGATATTAGCCCCATACAGCGTGCAAGCCGCGCTAAGGGTAAGGAGCGCCAGAGAGCAACAGGCAAGCGCAAAACAGGTGACAAAAACACCGAGTGGAAGGGCTTTGAACAGCAGGTGGATTTTGAAGCTGAGGGCGAGAATAAGAATGAGGGTTAAGGCATGGTGCGACAAGTAACAACGGCTTCCGTTCAGCTTTGGGGCGCTAATATTGGCGCTGTTAGCTGGGACGAAGAGCGAGCGTTAGGTCTTTTTGAATACGCGCCAGATTTTCTACACAGTGGCATTGCATTATCGCCCTTCAAGATGCCCTTGCGACCCCAGGTGTACAGTTTTCCTGGGCTGAATGCCGATACGTTTAAGCGTTTACCCGGCATGCTGGCCGATACCTTACCGGATAAATTCGGTAACGCCATGATTGATCAATGGCTGGTACGAGAGGGCATTAATAAAGCACATTTTTCTCCCGTAGAGCGGCTGTGCTATATCGGTACACGCGGTATGGGGGCATTGGAGTTTAAGCCAACACTGGAGCGCCAAACCCAAACAACCAGCACAGCCTTAGACCTAGCGGCCATGGTGAATGTAGCGAGTAAAATTTTAACCCAGCGCGAAACGTTGAATACTCACTGGGTAGAAGGTGAAGATTGGCTTAACGAGCAAACCCTTCGGGATATTTTGCACATAGGTTCCTCCGCCGGTGGTGCCCGTGCAAAAGCTGTAATCGCTTGGAACAAAACCACCAATGAAGTACGGTCTGGCCAACTGACATTACCAAAAGGCTTTGAGCATTGGATAATAAAGTTCGACGGTGTAGGCAACAACAAAGATAAAGAACTGGCCGATGGTCAGGGCTACGGCAAAATGGAATACGCTTACTACCGCATGGCACTGGCGGCCGGTATAGACATGAACGAATGCCAATTGCTCGCTGAACACGAGCGTCGTCATTTTATAACCAAACGTTTCGATAGAACCGCAAGCGGCGGCAAACTGCATATGCAAACGTTATGCGCGCTGGAGCATTTTGACTTTAACATGCCCGGCGCCTATGCCTACGAGCAAGCTATGCTTACGGCCGGTAATTTAGGCCTGGGTAAAAGCGCAATAGAGCAGCTTTATTTGCGTGCGCTATTCAACATTATGGCCAGAAACCAAGATGACCATGTTAAAAATATTGCCTTTCTTATGGACACCCGCGGGCAATGGAAGCTCGCACCCGCCTATGATTTAACGTTTGCCTATAACCCGCAAGGACAGTTTACCTCGCAACACCAAATGAGTTTTAACGGTAAACGCGATGGCTTTGTTTTGGAAGATTTTTACACCGTAGCGAAGCGTTTTAATATCCCCAAAAACAGGGCAGCCAGCTTGATAGAGCAAGTGGCAGTGGGCGTAGGGAAATGGGAGCAGTACGCGATAGAGGCTGAAGTAGAAAATGAAAGAATTCAGTCGCGTAAACAATACCTAAGGCTTATGTGGCCCTAATAGGGTGGCGTTAAATGAATACCGCCATACAGTGGATTGAGCAAACACAGCTTGCAAAAGCCGCCTTCCGACATTTTACTTCGTTTAGATGTAGTTGTTTTTTGCGATATTCTGTTGTTCCGGGGTGATGCTCTAGTGTTATATGCCGGTTTTAGAAAGTTAGAAACCCTCTTGGTGCGATGCACCAAGAGGGTTTAATGGGCTTTATTGTTGAAGCAGGCAAGTATTACCAACCCCGCAATCGCTAGAGGTAATTGCGCGCTTAGCATCGGAGGCGGACATTACACTGTAAGTATAGGGTGGTGTAAAAATGGTGCCTTCGGAATCGTTCAAATTTTTAGAAGTTCCTTCATTCCCAATGCCCTTCCAGCCAGTGTGTTCACCGCCCATGGTAAAGAACACGCTTTTATTCGGTACATCGTAGTAACAGCCTTCGGCTAGTAGCGTCATTTCCCTGCCCACACCATGAAGTGAACCGCTATTTTTATGGTAGTTGTTCAGCATATGAATTTTACCGAAACGCCCGCGAGGTTGACGAGAATTAACACGATCTCCCCACATACTGAACATGTAAGTAATGTTGAGCTTGTCGCGACTGTTTGTTTCACCGTCGCTGCCGGCAATAAGGTTAGATAAGCTGTGTTCTTTGTCGTAGGTATAATGGAATTTACACCATGAGCAGGTTACAAAGTCGCCCGCTTGGGTAACATCAAAATTCCCGTCTTGGCCATCGGCAATATCTACATGGTCAAACCACACATGATGCGCACCATTGCCGACATACACTCCGTCGGCGCCCGATTTGCAGGCATTGTTGTCACCACAATACTTACCACGCACGGCTAGGTTACGCACAATAATATTTATTTTGTCCGAGCCGCTGACCTTTATGTTCCCGCTTATGGTAACGCCAGGTCCGGTGCCAATAATTGTGGTGTTGGCTCCTGGGGTTAGTGAGCCATCGTAATTTCCAGGTGTTACCAATACTATTTTACTGTTGTTACCTTTAACGGCATCTTTAAGGTCGCTCATATTGCTAACGGTTACTGCGTTACTTAAATCGGTGCCGCCACCGGTAGTGCCGCCATTTACGCTCGCCCAGCCGGGCGCCACATCGTTGATATTTATGTAGCCGGTTACGGAACTGCTACTAGAGCTACTCGATGATGCGCTGCTGGTACTAGTGGATGTACTTGAGCTTGAAGATGTACTTGAACTCGAAGATGCGGAACTTACATTTGATGATGTGGAGGCGCTCGTGGATGTGCTTGAGCTAGATTCTGTATTGGCGTAATAACAAGCTTTTGCCACACCTCCAATCGGGTCGCCAAATGTATTGTTGTCACAGATTATACTGGCCGTTGCTGTTTGGCTAGTGTATGTGCCATTGGCGCCATAGCGTACCTCTCGGGTACCCGTAAACGAGCAGGTTTCACTCTCATCGGCACAAAACGTGTAACCTGTTGGGGTGCCAGTGCCGTTGGAGCTGCTGCTTGTTGAATTTGCACTGCTGCTAGAACTGCTGCTAGAACTACTGCTAGAACTAGAACTAGAACTAGAACTAGAACTAGAGCTACTACTGATAGCACATTCAATTGCGCTAATACCATCACCTTCAATGGCAAACGAATCAATATGCGGTAAGCCTTCGTCGGTATTGGCCACTAGTACGATTTCGTTTTCGCCGCTTTCCAAGTCGAGGGATGTACCGTCGGTTGTCCAGCTATCTATAGCGCCTGAGGGAGGGAAGCTTACCGTTGTTATGGCGGAGGCGTTAACGTTTACACCACCCACAAGACTATTATTGGAGTCGCTCGCATAACTCCACTCTAAGCTGTAATTTCCAGCCGTTTGAACGCTAATACGCCAAGTAATTTTACTGCCTACTGAAGCCTCTGTTTGCGCAAACCCAGTGCCGGTGTAATCGCTTCCAGTGCTTGCTACCGTCCCGTCAACGGAACAGAAGCCTATTTCGTTTTCCTGTATAACCACTTTAGGGCTACCGTCAGAGCTACTTGAACTAGAGCTAGAACTAGTGCTTAAACTGGACGTGCTAGAATTCTGGGGATCATTGTCTGCAGGGTTCGTGTCGCCACCACCGCATGCGGTTAACACGATAATTAATGAACAGAGAAGAAGAGGGCTTTTAGCGAATCTAAAATAGGCGGGTAAAGGTAAAGAGAGCTCTTGGTTGTTCATAATAGCCTTCGTGTGGAAAAAGAGTGGCGTCAGGCTAGAGGTGATGATGTCTAAATACAAGGTGGGTTAGCGGGTTTATTGGGGACTTTTGAATCAAGCCCGACAGAAAGGTGATGTAGTTCAACATCCGCTTCTTTTGTGGCCTTATGACTATTGGGCTACAAGATAGAAAAGGCTCCGTGTAAAGCCAGGTGAGGTGGCACGGCCTACGTGGAAATTAGCCTGCGCGGAAATTAAGCATTACAAACCATGTAGCTAGTATACTTAGTGAATGAAAGAACACTGAGCCACATTAAAGTGTGGTGTAGAAATTGATTCAGAATAAACAATATTGTTGTTTTTTGACGGGCATGAAGAAAATACGGTGGCGTGTAAAATGAAGTAAAAAGAACTATTAGCCTCACGTTTCCGTTTCGGAATGTTCAAAAATGGCCAATCCATTTAGGCTGTGGTTGGGTGGTGTAATTATAGATGTATCGTTCGAATTGACCTTTAGACTACGTATCATTCTAGAAAGAAGGAATTGGGACACATTATTAAACGGCATCTAGGCCTGGCCGCTTTAGGGTTCACATTGGCGTTTATATAGGTGGCAGAAATTTTGTTTTGCGCTGCACATAAACAAGGCGAATGAGTGTCGTCACAAAAGAGTATGGCAATATTCACGTTCAGCGTTACAGAAGGGGCGTCTAGATGGCTGAAATTATTCCTGGTTTAACTCGTCAAGTGTTAAGCCGAATGACGTCTGGCGAAAAACGTTTTGCCCAGCGTATTAAAGAGCTTTTAGAAGACGATTATCTTTGTTGGTACGACATACCCATTGGTCGTAAACAGCGTTATCCCGACTTTATTCTTTTACATCCCGGCCGCGGTTTGTTATTCCTGGAGGTAAAAGACTGGAAGCTGGCCACAATAAAAAAAATAAGCAAAGAAACTGTAGAGCTGTTAACAGGTGAGGGCAGAAAGATTACGCCTAACCCCTTTGTGCAGGTTCGGCAATATGCTTTTAACGGTATTCATCTGTTAGAGCGCGACCCGCTGCTGCAAGCAGAGGGGCGCTACAGGGGCAAGCTAGTTTCCCCCTACGGCTGGGGCGTGGTATTTACTAATATTACGCGCAACCAAATTGAACATGCCATTCCAGAGGAACATCGCGCCAATTTACTGCCCGATCACCTTACCATTTATAAAGATGAAATGACCGAATCGGTAGATGCAGAGGCCTTTCAGCAACGTCTTTGGGGTATGTTCAATTACCGCTTTCCAGAAAAGCTTTCTCTACCGCAAATCAATCGCATTCGTTGGCACTTATTCCCCGAGGTTCGAATTCCCAGCCCCCAACAATCCCTTTTATTCGATGGAGGTACGCAAGTAGTCGGGCAAGCTCGACCTATAGATGAACAGTTGCCCGATATTGTGCGCATTATGGATATTCAGCAAGAGCAGCTAGCGCGGAGCTTGGGTGAAGGGCATCGTATTATTCATGGTGTGGCGGGTTCAGGCAAAACCCTTATTCTGGGGTATCGGGCACAATTGCTTGCCGAAACGTCAGGCAAGCCTATTCTCATTCTTTGTTTTAATACCTCGCTGGCGGCGAAACTGCGCAGTTTTACCGCGAGCAAAGGGCTTGGCGAACAGGTTCAGGTATACCATTTCCATCAATGGTGTGGCGTTCAATTAAAAACGTATCACGTCGACATAGAAAACGGCCCTCAGCCTTACTGGGAGCGGGAAGTATTGAGTGTGATGCAGGCGGTGGACGCAGGCACAATACCGCGTGCTCAATACGGTGCGGTGTTGATTGATGAAGGTCACGACTTCGAGGCAGAATGGCTGAAGCTAGTTGTACAAATGACAGATCCAGAATCGAATTCTCTGTTGCTTCTCTATGACGATGCACAGTCGATTTACAAAAATAAAACTGGCCTCGGTTTTAGCCTTTCTAGTGTTGGTATACAGGCTAAAGGACGCACGTCTATATTACGATTGAACTACCGCAACACGCGAGAAATCTTGGATTTTGCTTACCGATTCGCGGCCGAGTACTTTCCCTGTTCACAGCAAGGCGATGAAGACCTAAAGGTGATTCAACCGGAAGCCGCTGGCAGTAGTGGCCCCAGGCCTGTAATTCACGCGTTGACGCAATGGCAAGACGAAGTGGACTATTGCGTTCGCTGTCTGAATGTTTGGCATGGGCAGGGCGCCGATTGGCGGGATATGGCAATAATCTATGTTATGGGCTACCAGGGTAAAGCTATCTCACTGGCGTTACGCGCAGCTGGGATTCCGAATTTATGGATGGCCTCAAAGGAATATAAGCAAGCCTACGACCCCGGTATTAATCGTGTAACTGTGTTGACGTTGCAAAGTAGTAAGGGCTTAGAGTTTCCTTATGTTGCCATGGTAGGCTTGGGCCGATTACAAAACGATAATCCGGCACAAGATGCACGCCTTCTTTATGTGGGTATGACACGAGCACAACGGGAGCTGCATCTGTGTATGTCGGAGGTTACGCGTCTTTGCGAAAAAATAACACAGCTAGCGAGTTAGCATTGGCTTATTTGCACACTTTAAAGTAGGAATAATGTAAAGGCACACAGCCGAAATATCGGGCAGATTGATCTGGGTGAAGTGGGTATTGCGGGCGTAAGATTTTCGCGGTAATTAGTTGTTCGTTGGATAATGCCCCCACCACGGCGATACCACATTTGGATAAAGCCACATTCACCCCGCAACTCCAAATAATTTTTAACACGAATAGCAGGCGCGTAAACACCAGGTTAGGTTGATGCGCCCCAAAAAACCGCCTAAAAGATTAGCCTTTTCGATAACCAAGTATTCAACGATCTTTAGCGAAAGGAAGCAAAGGGAAGGATGTAAACGGCAGATTTTTTTTCGGTAAAAATGGCGGGGCTAGAAGGGTGAAGGTTGAACCCCGCCGATGCATCAATAATGCGCTAGTGTTGCTTTTACACGGTTAGGCTAAGGCGTAAACAGTAGCTTTTCGGCTGGGTACGACGGCATAGGGCAGGGCTGCCCGGTAATATCAATGCACTTTACAAAGACATGCCCGCAGTAACTGGTGGCCGACAACCCGGAATTGTCGGTAACTTTCAAATGGATGCCGCCGGGCCCGGTAAAGGACTTGGGCGCATCGGTAACCACCAGCGGTGCAATTGGGCCGGTATCCATTAAGGTTTCAGCAACGGTGCCGGGGTAACGCAACCACTCGTAGCTGACAATAGAGCCATCCGTATCCCAGCTGGCTGTACCATCCATTGTTGCGAACAAACTGTTTATACCCATGCTTGGCGCTACAGTACAAACCGCTACCGGTGGTTGCGGCGGTATAACCGTCACTTCTGTACCGGTGTACCCGCTAGAAAAATCGGGGGTTTGTGACATTTCAAGGTTTAAAAAAGCGCTAAGGTTGTTTTGAAGTGTAGTAGCCGACATCTCTGAATTGGCACTTCGTCCATAACTCCAGTTACTGGTGTTGGCCGGAATACTGGTTACGTCACCGCTACAGTTAAAGTTTTTAGCACCCACCGCAAGGTAGTATGCGCTGTCTACTTGGGCCCAACCAGAATTGTGGTTACCGTTTCGGCCTTCTACATGTACCCGCCCGTCGGAAGCGAGTTTAAATGTGCGCGAGCTGTTGTTGTCGAAGGGGATATTGCTTAGTAACCCTGTTGTACTGAAGTAGGCTAGCATGTCTTTATCGATATACGACGATGACTTGCCCGTTTTTTTCACTAAGCCAATGGCATTGGTGACAATATCGGAAGCGGCATCAGCAGAAATTGCACCGGCTATAGCTGTGCCACTGGCGCCCGTTAAAACAGTACTAGCAATACCGGCAGCCGATTTCACCAGGCCCATCAACGCATCGGAGACGTATTCGGTTTGGTGCTCACGCTCAACACCAAGTGCTTTGTTAAACAATACACTTTCGCTTGGGCCAAACAAACCCGCTGAAATGAGCGATAGTTTTCCTCTGTCGGCAGCAACCGCCGTACCGTGCTTTACCGATATACCACCCGAAATATGCAAATCGGCTTTTAAGTCGGCATGGTATTGTGCTTCGGCCACAATTTCGCCCGTACAAAAACCAGCACAGGTGTAACTCATCTCATCGATACAGCCTAAGCTTAGGGTGGCTGAACGATAATTAGTGGCTAAGCTGCTGTCTACTTCATTGTCTCTTAAGCCTGTAGTAAACCGGTCGGCTCTTAAACTATGTGCAGCACCAATTGCTGTGCGATCTAAACTCCAGCTACGTTTTACACTGCCATTATTTTTATACTCTATGCCGCCTTGGGGGTTATAGGTATGTGGTGTATTGGTGTTGTTCGGGTTGCCTGCATTGGTGACGGTAACACTGCAATTACATTCGCTACCTCTATCTTGAAAATCGTTGTCGCCGTGGCCGCGTTTACCCGTTGGTAAGCGGTCTTCAAGAACGCCCATGTTGGCTAAAACAATTTTGGCTTCTTCAACGACACGGCTGGTTTCATGGTTGTTATCAATATATTGGGCTAGCGAGCCCTGAATATTGTAAGTGCCTTTTTGTTTATCTTCTTCCCACACGGCAAGTAATTTCTGCCCATGGCGCTGCATATAGCCCTGTAAATGTGCCGCATTTGGCAAAAGTACGTGGGTATTTAATAATGTATAGGCCGTGCGGTTTTTAGTGCGTAAGTGGTCAACAAACTGTGAAACGGCGAATGCATTCCCTTGGCGCTCTATTGTGGCGAGATAACGCTTAAAAAATGCAGGCTCAGCTTCCTGCATATATTGCCGAACTTGGTCTTCTCCTGGGTTTTTCTCCAATGTTTTAAGCCACTGAAAATACAGATTTTCATCTGTTTCTATAACAAATTCTTCAAGTTCCATGGTTTTAAACGCGGTAAGCTGCCAATCTTGAATCAAGTTGAACAGTTCTTCAGAAATGTAATTAGCCGAATTTGTTTTTTGTTCGATCGTAAGCTTTTCGCTCACGGCCAATTCGCGCGCGTCGTTCACGCCAAACACGCTTCCACTTAAACCAACTGATAAGAAAAAAAATGTACCACGCACCCAGCTAGCGGGCGTATACCTATTCAAAAAATTCATAACGATTTCCTCACACATTAAAATGGGTTACGCAAAAGCAATTGTGACTTTGCAAATACGTACCACCTGAGTCGGAGTGAAATCGAATTGGGTTCAAATTAATTTGCAGAGATTGATGAGTAAAATGAAAGTGCGCAGGTAAGCATTAAAAACCTCTGGGTGAAAACATTGTACACGCACAGCTGGTTCGAAAAAATTTGTTGTTTATCTGCTCACCATGTACCGTTGGTCTCGTGTGTACTCGAGTTTAGAGGGAGCCGAAGGCGAGAAAACACAGCAGTGTGGCGCGTAAAACTGCACCGTTAGCCTGCAGCGGTTTACGTTCTTGCTGTAAACCTTCAAAAATACCCATCAAAACCTTGAGCCTTACCCAATATTCTCCTATTGTCTCACTATAAATAGGGCCATGGGCTACGGTAGGTGAAATAATAACCAGAACGCTAAATCACGCAACAGGAGGCGGTACTAAAAAGTTTAAAATTCGACAAAATGCATTATTGGCATTTATGACTTTGAAGGCTTATGAATCGCAACGCTTAAATCTAAATCATCGTATTGGAGTCGGGCGCTTTTTACAAAATGGTAGATTATGGGGTTAAGCATGACCATGGCTTAGGGAGGATTACAGTAGCGCACAATAATCTAGCCATTAAACTAGTTTCGCACCTTAAAATTTGGATATTTCTGTGAAAGACATTGCCATTATCGACATCGAAGCCAGCGGTTTACATTTCAGTTCCTACCCGATAGAAGTTGCTGTTCTGTTGCGGGGTGAATGTAAATCCTGGCTTATAAAACGAGAGCCCAAGTGGCAATACTGGTGTGAAATCGCCGAAAGTATGCACGGTATATCGCGAGCTGAACTTGAAAGGGAAGGCTTGCCTGCGTTTGAAGTTGCTATCCAATTGAATGAGTTTTTATCGGAATCAGATGCCGTACTTTACAGTGATGCGCAGCGCTGGGACGAAGATTGGATAGATACGCTTTACTTTGCTGCGAAAATTGAGCGGCATTTTTGTGTACGCTCCATCTATGATCTTATGGGCAGCGATAAAGCGCCACTGTTTGCTGCCCAAAAAACCTTACTTGCCGAATCTGGGCGTTACCGACACCATCGCGCTGCTGAGGATGTAAAAATGATCCATGAAGCTTATCTTTATGTCGCTGGCTAGCGTTTAATATGGTTGGCCTACTTATCCCGTTCGGGGTTGATCGTAGTTCACACGCGATTATAGAGCCCGAAGATGCTAGTAGAGGTAGGGCATGCAACTGCCTTTGCCCCGGCTGCCACGCGCCGCTGCTATCGCGTCACCCAAAAGAACATCGTATTCATTTCGCGCACGATTCAAAGCACCCAGAAGCAAAGCCTGAACAGGAGTGCCCGTTTAGCTCGGCAGTCGCCATTGCCATGATGGCACGTGAAATTTGTAGCGAACTTATCGATAAAAATATTTTACTGCCTGCGCTTGAATATACCCATTGTTTTGATTGTTGTGGTGAGTATGTCGACTTTATTGCAACCAAGCAAAAAACGTTACGTATTTCCGATGCGCAAAAGAAAATCGTATTCGGCGATTTGACCTTTGACCTAGAACTGAGCTTTGGCAATGCCAAGATTCTTGTAGAGCTTTTTCACAAGGGTAAGCCTAAACAGCGCTTACACAACAAGAAAGCGTTTTTGGGTGAAAAGCGGGGTGTGTTGGCGATCAATTGTGATAGTTTCGATTCTGGCGTTTTTGCAGAAAATAAACAGTTACGTTTTTCTAGTGCGGTTAGGCATTTTATCCTTACTAATGGTTTGCGTAGCTGGGTCTTTCATCCTCGTCATGAATCCATGTTTGCCAGCATGATTTCCTCACATCAGTGTCAGCCGGAGGCTGAGCGCTGGGACGATTTTGAGGGGTTTGATGAGCCCACTGAGGTACTGCAGAGCGAACCGAAACCGCGAGAGTACGCTCGCCCCGTATCTGTAAAGCTGCCATCGTTTGAACCAAAGGGCTATCGTTGTGCGATGTGTAATAATGAGTGGTTAAAAAAGGTGGCGGGGCCACCGGTATGCCCCCACTGTAATAC
This sequence comes from Teredinibacter franksiae, assembly GCF_014218805.1. Classification (NCBI taxonomy): domain Bacteria; kingdom Pseudomonadati; phylum Pseudomonadota; class Gammaproteobacteria; order Cellvibrionales; family Cellvibrionaceae; genus Teredinibacter; species Teredinibacter franksiae. The sequence continues at coordinate 123,102 of NZ_JACJUV010000004.1, forward strand.
GCACCTGTATGCTGTCAGCGTATAATTTTACCCAGTACTGGGGTTGTTGCTCAGTGCTTCTGTTGATAATTATCAGAAATTTAAAGAATTAACCGAGTGGAATATAGCGTGACCCCTGCGTACATTTTAAGGGTTCTATCAAGTATAGCTAGAGGCTTTTAATGCTCTATAGGAATACACGCTGACAAACCATTACACGCACTAACGATCATTTAATTTTCACCTACTCGCGCCATACTCGCAATCAATTCACTTACATTAACACTGGCCATACCGCTACTAATATCGGACATAGCATAAGGAATAATAAGGTCGTTATTGTGAATTAATGCGCCGCAACTATAGACCACGTTGGGCACATAGCCTTCTCGCTCGTGTTCGTGGGGGCTGAGTAACGGTATCGTTAGGCGAGCGATTATTCTGCTCGGATCGTCAATATCTAAGAGTATGGCGCCAATCGAGTATTCGCGCATAGGCCCAACGCCATGGGTTAAAACTAACCAACCTTCACTGGTTTCTAGCGGCGAACCACAATTACCAATCTGTACTAATTCCCACGGTTCGCTAGGTTCTTGTATAACCGAGGATTCTTGCCAGAAGTGGAGGTGGTCTGAATACATTATTTGACTGTTTTCGCCCCCTTGGCGTGACAACATGACATACATGCCGTTAATCTTTCGCGGAAACAAGGCCATACCTTTATCTTGAACCGCATTTCCATTTAAAGTAATAATTTTGAATTGCTCAAAATTACGTGTTTCAATTAACTGCGGCAGTATGCGTGAGCCGTTGTAGGCGGTATAGGTTGCATAATAAATAATATCGCCATTGTCTTCATAGAACTGAACAAACCGAGCATCTTCTATACCACGACTATTATCTTCGGAGGTTGGGAAAATAACGCGTTCGCTAATCGGGTGGCCTTGAGGAAAGATTAGCTCGTAATTCGAATTTGCCAGCCAGCTGATACTGCTAATAGTGGTGTGTTGTTTGCCTTCGTCAAATTGAGGGTGATGTGATAGATCATCGATTTGCACCTGTAAGTCACTAAATCGAAATGGGTCGGGTAATCGCATGAGTATGTGGTTTGTAATTTCGTTGGCCGAGCCCATTTCTGACAGTTTCAATTCAAATAAGTGTTTATCTATACCGGCATCTAATTGCAGTATGGGCGTGTGGAGATAATCACCCTCGGGGTCAAACAATACATTACCACTAGCACCGATCACGCCACTGCGAAACACAATAGACGATATATGTCCCTCACCAACAGCACGAAGGCTCATAATAAAGCGAAGGGAGCTAGGTTCTAAGCCACTTTGATCTGGATGTTTAATAATTGATGGGTTAAACAGCGCAGCAGAAGCAACTGAATACTCCATTGTGAAATACGCCCCGATAAGCGCACGTCGATTTTTGCTGAGGGAACTATTTTCGGGTAAATAGCTTTCAACTTGAACAAAGTGTTGATGTAGAATTTCATCAAAGTAGCGGTGCCTATCGGCAAAGTCGGTGGTTATTTGATTTAAAATGTCCTCTACTTTTTGGTCGGGAAGATGGAGCACCCGATCGATAATGCGTTTTATTCTTGACGGATTCCCGTGGGGGATTAACGGGCGACATATTACTTTAGAAGGGTCAGGGTTTAGCTTCCATTTTCGACGACGGATGTTAAGGGTTCCATTCATAATGCGGGCCTTGCAGGGTTAAGGCAGTGCTGTAGTAACCGGTTAATTGTTGTTGTTCCTACGCACATCACGGTGTCGGCACCTCCCCAATAGAGTTTTATTTGCCCGTCATCTTCGGGCACGGCTGCACAGCTAAACACAACGTTTGGCACATAACCACTGATTTCCCAGGGGGCTTCGGGTTGCAATATCCAACGATCGCCAACTGCGATCACTTTTGACGGGTCGTTTAGGTCGTGTAAAGCCACGCCGAGACGGTATACCGCACCGGCCATCGTGTCGAACACGCCATGGTATATGTTTAGCCATCCTTCGGCTGTTTTTATGGGCGCCGCACCGGGGCCTATTTTCATTTCATCCCAATGATAGGTTTGGGCTTGAATTATGCGTTTGGAATCACCCCAGTGAATTAAATCGGGGGAATATGAAATCCAGATTGACCACGGTGATATTTCCGAGTGCGGACGATCTAAGCGCACGTAACGGCCGTTAATTTTTTCGGGAAAAATAACCACATTACGCATATCCGCTTGACTGATGAAGGCAATGCGCTCAACTGTTTCAAAATCGTTCGTTTGGGCTAGCGCTATACGTACGCCATGTCGAGAGTAGGCGCTGTAGCAAAGCAAGTACTTGTCTTCAATAGGGCAGATACGTAGATCTTCAACGCCGTAGGCCTCATATTCAGCAAATATTCCGTCAGTAGCTGGCACTAAAAAGGGCTGTGGATGTGCTTTGAATTTAAAACCGTCGTCGCTATCGGCACGGCCAATGATAGAACGACCATTGTCTAGGTGGGAGCGAAATAACATGATGTATTTGCCCTTGTGCTTGACCACACCTGCGTTGTGTACCGTGGCCACAGGGTAGGGGATATCATCACGTGTCAGAATAGGGTTTTTCGAGTAACGCGTTACAATCGGTTGGTTTTCGGGGTGTTCTTGTTTGCTAAATAGTGACATTAAGGGTACCTCCATTGATGGCGGTTGGCCTGTGGCCTTGTGTGCGGTTAATGCAAGGCAAATTTTACCGGCATGTGTGGCCTAGCTGAAAATTTTGATGCCGTACATGCATCGTACACAAAGCCCCAAGGGGTACGGTGTAGTAAACTTTATGGCTCAGCGCAGCGGCCAAAATACATTAATAGCGTTACCCTTTTTAGCACACCCCTCATCGTTTCGGTTTCGCTATAGTGAAAACTATTTCGCCTAGCGCTACTACTATTCTCGCCCATAGTGATCTTCTTAGGTGTGTGTGTCATCGTCTTCAAAAGCATCGCCTGTTTGTATTTCAATGAGTCTCAAATCGATACTGTTTGACGGGTTATGAATGCGATGTTTCGAATGTCGTGGTATATCAATAGATTGACTCGGTTTATACGTGGAAATGCGGTCTTCTACGGTTGCTTCGCCTAGGCCGGACACGATCAGCCAGTGTTTATCAGAATTTCGATGGCTTTGTATGCTTGTTCGCTTGCCGGGAAATACCGTTATTTCTCTAATTTTGTAGTGAGTGCTATCCGTAAGTAATGTGTAATAGCCCCAGGAATGGTTTGGGTTGGGTTTGCGCGCTGTTTTGTCCATTATCTGTTGATAGGCATTGATATAATCGTCAACCATGCGGTCAACGTTAAAAAACTGCTCTACGTGAAGACGGCAGTCGCTCCGATTGATACTATTTAGCTGCGAAACCGCCGTTACCGCTTGATCAACATCCGTTACTAAAAAGCCATTTTTCCCATGCTCAATCAACTCAGGCATACTGCCACGATTGAACGCAATAACGGGCGTACCGCAAGCCATCGCTTCAATTACTGAAAGGCCAAAAGGTTCGTTAAAGAAAATAGGATGCAACAACGCCATAGCACCACCTAGTAGCGCGTTACGCTTTTCCGGGCCAACGCTACCTAAGAACTCTATTTTCCCTGGTTTAAATTGCGGAGCTACACATTCATCGAAATAGTCTTTGTCTTGAATTATGCCGGCCATTACCAATTTAATGCCTGAGGCTAGGGCGATATCTATAGCCTCACGCGCACCTTTGTCTTTATGGATTCGCCCTAGGAAGACCAAGTAATTGTCGGGTTTAGCTTGAAAAGAAAACTCATCAAGCTTAATACCGTGATGAATTGTGGCCAAATAATCCAAAGAGGGTGCACGATCAGAGTCGCTGATAGAGATGTAAAAAACTTTTTTATTGTATTTCTCGTAAACCGGTAAAATGGCGGGGGAGGAAAACCCATGAATGGTTGCCACCATTGGGGTTGTTGTCATAGAGGAATAGCTTAACGGTAAAAAGTCGAAATGATTATGAATAACATCGTATTGATCGGCATGCTCAAACAACTCGGAGATATGCAAGCATTCTTCAACTTTAGGAATAACATCGCTATCCTCTTCGTAACCACGCATACACACGGCTTTAAGTTTTGCTTTGGTGAGTGAGTCGCCCGTTGCATACAACGTAACGTTAATACCACGGCGAATGAGGCCTTCAGTCAATAAAGACACGACATTTTCCCATGGCCCATAGTGCCGTGGCGGTGTACGCCAGGCAATCGGAGATAACATTGCAATATGCATTGGTTACGTCTCCTTCACGGCACTGTTTTGTGAGCGTTTATTATCTGGTTTTGCAACCAGTAATGCGTCAGCGGCAAAGCGATGCAACCTTGCCAAAGACATAAGCCAGGCAAGAGACGATTCCGCACCTTGGTTTTCATTCACGCCATTACTTTCCAGCCCATCTCGGCAGCCACCGGTCTTAGCGTCATACAGGGGTAAGTTGAGATCGTTATGTCCTAGAAACCAATTAAAGGCAATGATTGCGCGGCGAAGCCATGCTCTGTCCTGGCTAAATTGATAGGCCGAAATACAGGCGTCAATCATGGCTTGCGCCTCTAAGGGTTGCTGGTCGAAGCGCGCTCTACTTTTACCTTGACGATACCAGCCCACGTTTCCGATCGGTACGAAATGGCCACTCTCACATTGAACATCGAAAAGCCATTTTAACGAAGACAACCCAGCACGGCTCATGGCTTCATCTTGCAGCTGCTGCCCACTTACGATTAAAGCTTGTGGTAACTTAGCGTTGTCATAGGCAACAATAGATTCTGGCCAAGGCCAATCCTCTGTTGTGTGATCTGTAAATTGTTGAAACAGCCGTTGCGCTAGCGCTAAACCCGTGCGCCGTGCCTCGGAGTCACCGGGAATCGTTGTTAAATAGGCATCTATGCCAACCAGAGTAAATGCAATAGCGCGCGGAGACAAAAATATTTCAGCTGTTGGCAAGGCCTGCTTAAATAAGGTTGAAAGCATGGGTAATTGCCGGCTATCGCGTAGTAGATTAACGGCGGCACCTAACCCCCAAAGCGCACGGCCGTGTGAATCTTCTGACCCGACTGTTTCTAACCAACGACGATCATAGCCCATGAAATTACGAAACCTACCGCTTTCGACATCAAAAGCATGTAATAGGAAGGCAAGATAGCGGTCACAGAGTTGCTCATTACGCTCCGGCGGTTCGGCCAAAAGGTTATGGGCTTCCGCGGCAACAATTAACGCTCGCGCGTTATCATCAGTGCAGTAACCATGGTTTCTGTCGGGAATGTTATACTTCGCGTGTTGAAAAATACCGGTGTCGTCGGTCATGGTTAATAAATGATCGAGCTTTAATAACGGTAAATCCTGACTTAATACTGTTTCAGGTAGGTCGCTTGGCAATGAGCGATAAGGATGTGGATTATGGCTGCGTTCGGCCTTAACTTCTTCGAACACCTCTAAATAACGCGTACCTACTTTTTCCCATACGGCATCTCGACAGTAATCGTAGGCCAGTTTACGAATGGAGTGACGCTTGTCGTCGTTTGCCAGTAATTCAATTAACGCATCACTCATGGCTGGTACGTCTTTAAACGGCACAAGTAGGCCTCGACCGTCCGCCAGCATTTCCTCCGCGTACCAGTACGGTGTTGACACCACCGGTTTGCCCGTACCCATGGCATAGGCCAACGTACCGGAAGTAATCTGAGCTACGTCATCGTAGGGTGTTATATAGATATCGGCCGCAGACAAATATTCGGTCAGCTCTTGTAGAGAAACAAAGCGATTTTGGAAAAGCACATGCTTTTCCAAACCGAGTTTTTGTACCAACTGGCGCAAACGCAAACGGTAAGCATCTCCCTCATGCTTCAATACGTGTGGGTGTGTAGCGCCAAGCACAATGTATGTAACATCAGGAAATTGTTTGACGACCTTGTGTAGGGCATGCAACGCCGTTTCGATACCTTTATTTTTTGAAAGTAGCCCGAAAGTTAGTATCATTTTTTTGCCGAGCACACCAAACTTTTCTTTATAGTAGCTTGGGTCAACAAATGGCATATCGGGAATGCCGTGGGGGATATAGACAATTTTTAATGGGTTAATAGCATAAACAGACTGTAAGAGGTCAATAGCTTTATGACTCATAACAATAAGGCGGTCAGACAGCTCGGCTAATCGTACCATCACCGTGCGGTATTCATCCGTTGGCTCAGCTAATACCGTGTGTAAGGTTGTTACAACTGGCATGCGTAACTCCGACAACAACTTCAAAATATGACTTCCTGCCGGGCCACCAAATATTCCGTATTCATGCTGTACGCACACAACATCAACTTGATTGATATTTAAAAAGTCCGCCGCCAAACTGTAATCTCTGAGGGATTTTTGATTGATTTCGAAGTGAACTTTATCCGGGTAAGCGTAGCCTTCTGGCTTATCATTCATGGCCACGGCCCAGCAGTTATGAGGCGAGTCTGGGCTGGATAAAGAGCCAACTAAATCGGCGGTAAATGTTGCAATTCCACACAGGCGAGGTAGGTAATTACCAATTACGGCGATGGATTTTGTATCAGTGCAGGGTTTATTCATAGGTTGCCACCACATTGCTGCAGTCGGGTTTTACCCGTTTTCAAAATGCTACGACAGCATTCAGAGTAGATTGTATATCGGTTACTCATGCCATACTGTTCTTGGGCCCGCCAAGGGGGCAAAGGCTCATTAAGATTCAAGCCACTTTCACCGAGGACTACAACGGTGCGCCCGAGGGATTGATTATCGGATAGTTTAAGTCGTCGATGTTTGAGTGGTAAGTGTTTGGTCATTTATAGCTATCCAAAAGCGACCTTATATTACTTGGGAGACAGCAAGGAACGATACGAGGCCTTGTTTAAAGACTGCCACTCACGACACTTTACGTAAAACAGGTCGATGGGTATTGATAGCTAGAACTGTAAAAGGTTAGTGTGTAAGCAAAAGCAGAAATGGTTGATAGCCAGAGAAAGGGCCAATCATGGCAGTCGTTAGTCCTTGATAGACTCTTCGGTGGTTAGCCACCTAGGTATACGCCTAAGCCGCGAATACAGCAAGTTTTTTAAAAATTTGTCGTGTTTATCATCAAAGATGACCACGGTTGGTGAAGCGGTTTATGCAGTACGTGTCACGCTGACCCATTTAATGGGCAATTATATTTATTGCTATTCGCAATTTGGCTACTATACGCGCTTTGCGATCACACCATCATAGTCTCATTTCTTCTGCCCAAAACGAATTAAGTAGTTTTTAGGCGACAGGGGCATGGGAGCTTTCTGAAAGAAAAATGAGTAAAAACACACCGCGTTAGGTACGCGCGCCTACCCTAATTGCAACAAAAACGTGGAGCAAGCACACTGACTTACATCCGATAAACTTGCAGCATGCTCACGCGCCAAATCAAATCACGAAATGTGTGGAAACGACTATGATGGAATCAAATCGAAAATCCACTCATTTGACATTTTCCGTTAATAGCGTGGGGTGTTTTAGCCAAGCAGTATCAAAATCATTTAGATCTTTATCGGTTGTTTTTCTCTCTGTCCATGAACATTCTTTTCAAGGCTTGGGCTCGGCGGTTTTGAATTGTAAGCGGGTTTTCAAGTAGCGGCATAAGCATAAAATATGCACTTTTCTTAGCTCAAACCTCTGCTACCCCTTGGTGGGTTCCGTTATTCGTGCTGGCTTGCAGGCATTTCTGTCGTGATTAGTAACCGTTTTAAAATACCTTCACCTAAACTACCCTTGTAGCTGTGCAGATTGTGAGTAGCTTTTAGGCTGCGCGCTTAAGATCTTAGGTGAATTACACTTTACTGCACTTAGAGTAATGCAATTTTCAGTGGGATGTGGCATAACCTTGTTGTCTACTTTTGGTATTACCGCTGCTTGCAGGTGAGGAAATGATTTATGCGTAGGTTTTTAGCTGGGTGGTTTATTGTATTGTTCACGGCTTGCGGCGGAGGCGGTAGCGATGGCGAATCAGCTGCTGCTACCTCTCTAACACCCACAACGGTTCCCTCCATTACCCCTACCTTGGACCCAAACCCAACACCAACACTGCCACCGCTTGAATGGCCTATAGAAGAGGGGCGCTTTGGTACTTCTGGGTTGTCTTTTACGCTGCCAGGGCCAAGAGCCGATGGCGGGTTATACCTACCCGATGTGCAGGCAAGCTACCCCGATGTAGATTGGCAGGCGATAGACCGCCTGTACATACAGGCGGGGCACTATTCGTTTTTGCGTTTGGGGAATTTACCCGAAAGAACCGAAACCAACCGCTTGATTATTACCAATATCGGCGGGCAGGTTCGTGTAGGGGGATTGGGGCACTACTATATGCTTGTTGTAAGTGGCGGTTCCAACTGGGTATTAACCGGTCGGTACGATGCCCAAAGTGAAACCGGCGATATCGATTTCCCTGGGCATCGGGGCGGGCAATTTACTCATACGCAAGATCAGTACGGTATTATGGTCGATGACGATTTTGTTCGTGAGAGCGTCTCTGGTTTGAGTGTAAGTGACGCCTCAAACTTTGAAGTGGAGTATGTGGAAATTAAGGAGGTCGGTTTTGCCGGTATGACCATGAAAACCGATAACAACGGTGATGCGGTAATGGATGGCGTTTTGTTGCACGACAACTATATCCACGACACTGGCAGTGAAGGGCTATACATTGGCAGCACACAGGCGCAACCTCAGCACCAAATTCGAGATTGGCAAATATACAATAATCGCATATTGCGCACCGGCACCGAGGCTATTCAGCTTGGGCAGTTGGGCGGGCACAATGAGGTGCGCAACAATGTGTTTGGTCCGGCCGCTATGGATTGGCGCGCGGCGTTCCAAACCTACCAAGACAACAATTTTCAAATTGGTATTCGTGAAGGCTTTCTGAATGTTCAAAATAATATTTTTATTGGCTCAGCCGACTCCTCTATATCGTTTTTTGCGCACGAAGTAGACGGCGACGAAACGGATAATAATGTGGGTGTAACCTTTGAATCGAATTATTTTACGGGTATACGTAATTTCGGTATGTACATGAATAATCGCACATTGGCGGGAATGACCTATCGCTTTAGTGAAAATGCCTTTGGCGGGTATCACTATATGCGTGATGAAGTTTACAATCACGAGAACCCGGGGCACTTGCTGCGCATAGCCAACGGCACAACACCTATTGAACTGGTTAATAATACCTGGTTCGGGCCGCAAAGCTTTACCAACAGCTTAGAAAACAACGGCGTTAGCAATAACATCCAAAGTACTAATAACACCAACGTTGAACCCGAAGCACTCAGTTTTGTCGATAGTGGTTTACCTGACGGATTCAATTATTTAACCCTGGAAATGTGGACAAGTGTTTCTACTCTGGGTGATAAAAATACCGTTACTTATCAGCAAAACGACGTGGTTATGCACTTGGGTTTACCGTATCGTTGTGATGTTGCTGTGTGCGAAAGCGGAATGACGCCGCCGGACCACAGCGATCTATGGACAGCGCTACCCGCTTTCGCCGACGACGTGCGTATTGTGCCGGGTACAGTATGGTCGGAGCTTGGCATACAAAGGTAGCTGAGTAGCACTTGGTGTGGCCCTTATAACCTACCGAGGTTTACTGTACTGTGGCCTTTGGGTGGTGAGCCATACTTGGGCGGCATGAACCTAGCAGCATGCGCAATGACTTCTCTCAATTACGTTTTGAAATAAAATCGTTCGTTGTTAGTCAAATATTTTCTGTCCAAAAGACAGTATAAATAAAGCCGATACCGGCTACTATGGGTAAACTAAGCAATAGCCACAAATATCTTTAGGGTAGGGCAAGCCTTGACCTATTGGCTAGCACGGGTTAAACACACACAGTGCCTTTTAGGCCAACACATCACATATTGATTAATTAGGGCGATACTGAAAATTGAATAGAGAATTTATAAAGCAGCGGATACTCATTTTTTCGGGTGTAGATTTTGATCCCTGCATCGACAGTCAGGTTGTCGATGTATTACAAAAAAAGTTTAATATATACCTTCCTCAGCGCGCCAGCTTAGACGCAGCCTTGGAAGCAGCCATTAGCGATCACGAAATTATCGATTTGATTTCGCAATATCGAGCAACGCCGTGACCGTCATGTAACGGCAATGGGCAATGGAAAATGGGTAATGCATTAACCTAATGTTTAACCCAGCGCCATAAGGAACAGATTCCTCACTTCTTCATTTCGGCTGTCTGCTATACCTCGGCGGCGGCATTGGGCCGCGCACTCGGCCCAATCGTTTTCACGGACGGCGCGCGTAAGGCTGGGGAATTTGGTTATTAGACCACGATTACCCAAATTAAAAACCATATCCATCAACGCTAGGCGAACAGATTCAGGGTAGCCGTCATAGTCGGGGAAATCGTCTCGCAATCTTCTTTCAAAGCCCTCGATTCGGCGGTCAAGTAGGTCATCTATTGCGCCCTCCGGTAAATACAGTTGGGTATATTGCTTATAGCGGCTAGCGACCTTAGCGGGCTCTTGTTCGGTGACGCTTTCAAAGTCTTGCGCAATTTCCGACGGCGATGCTGAGCTGCCACTATCGCGCAATAAAAAAGGCAGTGCTTGCGCAGCAGCCACATTGGGCAACATATTGCCCACGCCAACCGTAACCTTTGCCACGGTATCCAGATACATATGATCAATACAGCCTTCGCCACCCTTGATCAGGTGGCGAAGCTTTTCCATAAAATCAGACATACGATTCTCCTACGATTAAAGTCCAGCTCCAATGGCGATACCGACAGCCGAGCAACCCAATAATAACCATTTGTTAGGCGCCTTTATTTCTACCTTTGGCGGCTTTTCCAAACAGCTAACGTACTTTTCGTTAACACCTTCATAAAGCGTAAAGGCTTTGTCGTACCCTACCTGAAAGGCCTGGGTTTTCGTCTCTTCGAGCTTTAGAACCTTGTCCTTTAGATCTATTACTGAACCATACAAGTCTTCATTTTGCTTGTATTTGTCGAGCTGTTCCTGCAGCTTAATCTTGGCATTATGCTCAATCACAAAAGTTTCGGCAAACCCCAGCGGTACTGCAAGGTAGTCGATTGTAAGGTTTAGCTCTTCATTCACCAGCATTTTGGTTACACCCACATTTTTAGCCTTACTCAGTTCTGGGTAGGCCTGAAAAAACGAGCGTAGCTGTTCGTCCTGAGTACGCAGCATGCGCACATTTAATTGCTGAACTTCCTGCTGTTGCTTTAGCGTAGTGATGGTGTTTTTATTTCGTTCAATTTCCGATGCTTTACCCTTAATATCGTCTTTTAGCTCGCTTTGCTCGTGCGTTAGTTTTGCCACCTTTGTTTGTAGCGCGGTATGCTCGGTACGCAGTTGTTCGAGTTCGTTTTTAGCGCGTAAAATTTCTTCTTTATCAACAAATCGCGCGGTTACGTATGCCAAAGCCACCATAGTGCAAACCGCAACAGAGACGGAGGAAATGGCAAGTTTTTTAATCATGGGTACCTCGATTGTTGATTCACTTAACCCTAGGCCTAGCGCATCAGCAAGGGCGGTAACAATTCGCGAATCGCCTTCGATTAAACTATAGCCAACGCGGTGGCCACCCTCTACTGGATTCTCTAAGCGCAGGTATACTGAGCCATTCGCCTCCAACGATTGCAACAATGTTTTTACCATACTGCCGGCGGCAATGTTCATGGTGTTTAGCTGACTAATATTAGCGTTATATAAAGCATCTATTTCAGACTGGTTCATGCGCACTCCCTAAAGCATGACAACTAAAATGGATCCCGAATTGTCGATTAACCCCAGCGATTCGGGAAAACTATATTGAAGACTAGTGAGTATCGCAAGCTTCACCTTAAAGTCAAATGGTAGGGGTTAAGGCTTTGGCTACAGCGAAATATTTTTTATCATGCTTGAGTGTTCTTAAACGGTGGATACTTATGATCACCACCAACTTCACAATGAACACATTGTTTTATATTTTAACAGGTGCTACCTGACCTTATTTAACCTTATTGTTCTGCACGCAATATGGCAGAAGCCTAAAGCTTGAGCAACCGTAGAGGCGCGAATAATGACCTGGTCAGCCGATACAAATCGTAGGGACTCAAACCGGCTTCGGTCTTGCCTAGGAGAAGTAAAGTCGGCTAATAGCGGGATCGGTGTCGCGAATAACCAACATTTAGCGGCTAAAACATCTAAACGGTCAAGTTATAAAGGGCTACCGGAAAAAATAAACCGTTATGGGAAGCACAGCCAATGGCTTGCTGACTTTTTGCCTATCGCGCTCGCCGAAACACACAAGCCGCTCAGGCTATGCTGATCGGCTTTACACTGGTGTCTCTGTTGTTGATTGTATAAGGCATACCCTGGATACTTTTGATGTAATTGGGGACAATATTACCGCCCACAGCTAAAGCCTTATAAAAAGAGTGGGCACCAGGCTCACGTATTGGTCTCCGGGGGCATGTGGTCACCTACTTTTGTGCAAATAGTAAAGGTGCCCTATAAGGGATTTGAGTGAGGTTTTTTTCAGGGTACTGGTGCGGCCCGGGGAAAACATTATCGCGCACTCAAATTTTACTATCAAAGGAAGCTGTACACATTGGCGCACTTTTTTACACTAGCCTTGTAGCTCGGTAGTTTTAACTGGCAGCCATTTGTGTTCGACTTATTGTGGGTTGTTTTTACGGACGCCTTAGGTTGGGTTTAGCTGCCTTATAAAGTACTTCTATTCGCATGTTAGAGTAAATTTTTGTCGCTTAGCTTCTCCCGTTTTTTAGCAATGGATAACACCCAAAAAAATGAACATTAAACTTCGCTTTTTAATTCAGCGCTGTACTCTATATACACTGCTATTACTGTCTTTTATTGCTTTTATTGGGTGCGCCTCATTGCCCAGCGATGTTAGCAGAACGCCCAGTTACGCATTACAAAACACCTCTAGCGCCGAATTAGGGAAACATATTGAGCCCTTATTGCAAGCTCACCCGAATGAATCGGGGTTTCATGCTTTGTCGCGTGGCATAGAAGCGCTGGCCGCGCGGTTGGTGCTGATGCAAGACGCAGAAATGAGTATCGACGCACAATACTATATGTGGCATGACGACCTCTCAGGGAAGGCCATGCACCAACAATTGTTAAAAGCGGCGGATCGAGGCGTAAGGGTAAGGTTACTATTAGACGACTTAGATACCGCAGGTAAAGAGAATACGCTTCACCTTATTAATGCGCACGCCAACATAGAAATACGTTTGTTTAATCCGTTTGCAAATAGGAATATGAGGGCAGGAGATTTTATTACTGACACCTCCCGCGTTAATCATCGTATGCACAATAAAACGCTTACAATCGATAACCAGGTAACAGTCTTTGGTGGTCGAAATATAGGCGATGAGTATATGGGGGCTGCGGAGGAGGTCGGATTTAGCGACCTAGACGCCATGGCCATCGGGCCAATTGCTCAAGAGATATCTAATGCCTTCGATGTGTATTGGAATAGCCAATGGGTATACCCGCTAGATGCTTTTGCAGAAGGTGAACCTGTCACTAAAGACGCAGTAGCGACCTTTCGTAAACAGCTCACAGCGTATATAGATACCGCTCAAATGGGTGACTATGCCAAAGCGATGAGCGCCTTAAGCTTGCTTGATGTAACCAGCATTAATGACATTCAGTTTGAGTGGGGTAGGTGGGTGCTGGTATATGATGCGTCCAGTAAAGTAGACGCAAAGGCGGTTACGAAAGAAACCCATCTTGCACCGCAATTAAAGCAAGGCTTAGACCGCGCGCAAAATGAAATTATTATTGTTTCTCCTTATTTTGTGCCTGGCAGTCAATTTGCTGAATATTTGGTTGACCGCGTTAGTGACGGCGTAAGCGTCCGTATACTGACCAACTCACTCGCCGCCAATGATGTCGCATTAGTTCACTCTGGCTATATGCGTTACCGTAAACAATTGATTGCCGGTGGAGTTGAACTATTCGAATATAGAACAATAAAATCATCTGAAAAAGTCGGAAGCAAAAACGCGGAGGATGGGTCTAGCTGGAAAGGCGCAGAACGGACAAGTCTTCACGGAAAATATTTTGCTTTCGACCAACGTGATGTATTCATAGGGTCGTTTAATTTGGATGCGCGATCTGTCGAACTTAACACTGAGCTGGGTGTTTACTTTGAAAGCCCCGCGTATGCCCAGGCGCTGCACAATGCTTTTGACGGTAATATTGCAGGCAAGGCTTACAGGGTGCTACTGGACGACAATGGCAAGCTTGTGTGGGAGGCCGATGATAATGGCAAAGTGATTCGCTATAGCCACGAGCCTGACACAAGCTTATGGAAACGTTTGTCTACACGTTTTCTTTCCTGGTTTGTTCCCGAAAGTCAGTTATAAACTATTGCGTACAACATACACTGCTTAGCATAAGATGCTTAGGGTCATCGTTACTTGTACTAAGCATCTACTTTGATACGCCTGAGGTTCCATCGTTTTGTTTTGAAGGCTTTTCAGCCGAGGGGTCAATCTCCTCTGGCGCAACTGTTTCTATAGCGATAATAGTCGAACCCGCTGTTGGCGTTATAACTTCGCTGGTGGTAAACGGTGTTATACGACCTTTTGCGTTAATTTCGAATAGCGGTAATCTCGAACTTTTGTATTTATTTTCAAATTGAAGCCAGTCAAATTCCTCCGATATTTTTGTACTTTTCATTTTTAAGCCCTTGGTAAGCAGGCTTGTTAATTCTAGGTGGGTAATGTTGTCACTGAAGAGGGTTTGACCTTGATAACTACTGCCCATTCTATGTTTGTCTGACTGGCTGTTTTCACCCGACATCGGCAGCCTGAATATCTTGTCATTGCCGAAGTCTGAACGAAAATGAATCGCCGAAACAATATTGACAGAACGCTGCCGAGACAGGGCTAAAAGCCGGCCGATACCGGTTAAATCCATATGAATATCGGCATGCTCTGATACGGGGTTGCCATAAAATACGTCTAGCCCCTCCATTCGTGCCTTACGTATGTTATCGGTATTTGAATCCACTAATAGGCAACGAAATTTATGTGCTACGAGCTCATTGGCTAATGCGCGCGGAAAGGCACTTGCACCGACGATTAAGAACCCAATCGGCTCAGGTTCCGCAACGCCCAAAAGCCTAGCGAAGTAGCCCGCGGTGAAGCTTTGTAAAACAACCGTGCCTATAATCACCGAAAAGGTGAGCGGTACGAGCAGTGCCGCTTCAGTATAACCAACAGCGACCAAGCGATCGGCGAAAATAGCCGAAATAGCGGCGGCAACAATGCCTCTTGGCGCTATCCAAGACAGTAGCGCACGTTCCCTCCAGCTAACATCTAACCCCAGTGTACTGACTAAAATTTTTGCTGGTCGAGCAATAAATTGAAGTACGAAAAGTAACAGCAAGGCCGACCCGGCAAAACTTGATAACTGCACAAGGTCTATACGCGCTGCCAGAATAATAAACAGCATAGAGATTAGTAGAATACTGAGATGTTCTTTGAAGTTTAGGATGGGGTGAATATCAATAGCCGTTCTATTAGCTAGCCACATTCCCATTACGGTAACCGCTATCAGGCCAGATTCATGGGCGAGGGCGTTAGACCCGCTGAAAGCCAGCAGCACCAAACTTAAGGTTGCGAAGTTATGCAGGTATTCTGGTAGCAAATTTTTGGTGAGCAAGCGCCCCAGCAGCCATCCTGCGGCTATTCCGATTATAACACCCACCGCTACTGTCTCTAAAAAGAGACCAATAATATGACTAATGGCCGGTTGATCAACGCTCACGAGAATGAACTCGTAAGTCAACACAGCCATCAGCGCACCGATAGGGTCAATTGCTATCCCTTCCCAGCGTAAGATATTGGCAATTTTTTGTGTCGGCCTAACCGAACGTAACATAGGCACGATAACAGTGGGGCCGGTAACGATAACAATGGCTCCAAATAGAGCGCTTATTTGCCAAGAGAAATCAAATATAAAATGTGTGGCGCACGCAACAATAACCCAGGTAACTAGCGCTCCAACGGTAATCATTCGTTGTACAACTTTACTTACGCCTTTAATTTCGTCTGTATTAAGCGTAAGACTTCCTTCGAACAATATAATAGCAACGGAGAGAGAAACCATTGGCATGAGCAGATTGCCAAATATCGCGTCTGGATCAATCCAGTTCGTTATTGGGCCCACAGCGAGCCCAGCTAACAACAAGAACACAATTGCAGGAAGCTTGATTCGCCAAGCCAGCCACTGGCAACCCATAGCAAGGATAAGAAGCAGCGGAATAATCAGCTCTATTGTCATAAAGTATTTACTTATTTGGTTTCTGCATTCAGCGATGAATGGCTCAGTATAGGCAACTAGAGGCTTTACACAAGCAGAATCCATGGCGACCCTCAGCACGTTACGGTAACGTTAGCCACAGCTTTTTACATTGAGGTCAAAACCGCCAAAAATCACTCAGCTAACCACTGACTTTGAACGTAAAGAAGTTTAATGCAGCAATTGACACCAGTAGCGGTGTAGCATCGCATTTCATAAGGATAGACGTCTGAATTTATCCATTACCAAACTAGGCTTCATTGAGTAACTGCGTACACTTTTTACCCTGTGCATAGGAGGAGGGTAACGTGCTTTTCAATATAACGGGACACTTGGAGGTATTGAGCGCCAAAGTTGATTCAATTAATACCGAGTAGCGCTTGCCTGTATTTATAAGCGATACATTGACGCGGTAGAATGGCGTTATACGGTGTGCGTTTTAGATACTGGCTTTTCGTTAACCGATTCCGGAATGCCTGTGTTATTCATATAGATGCCCAGTAAATATAGTGTGGTTTACACAGTGTAAACCGAAGGTAAAATGTAATTGAGCGATAGAGCCACTTAGTATCTAGGCCACCTCAATTAGCAATAGGGACGTTTTTTTACTATGGGTTATCCCAGCAGCAAGAATGTGAGTGTTTCGATAGCTGTGCTTCTATTTTTGAGCTTCGCCGGGTTACCTATTGCGAAAATAAACGCTGAAAACCCTGCCTTTGAGCCGAAATTTTCTGTGTCTGGTATGAGCCAATCACGCATTGCGTACGAGACAGAATTAACGCTGCTGTTGTTACAAAAAACAGTCGATGAATTTGGGCCCTATACGTACAAAAAAGTTTTACTAGAGGCCAATTTTAATCGTGGGCGGCGCGAGGTCGCATCGGGAACCCATGTTAATATGTTTGCCAACCCATTACCGGTTCAAAAATTCGCTTCAGATCGCGAACTTCAAATTGTGCCTATCCCCATCATGAAAGGGTTACTCGGTTACCGCGCATTGGTCGCGCCCCAGCAGCATGTTCAACAACTTTCTAAGATTAAAACTTATAGCGAACTACAAGCCTATCAGGCAGGCCAGGTTACAGGCTGGGTGGATGTGCGTATTTATCGGGACAATCAACTGCCGGTTACTACCGGCCCTACCATTGTGAAATTATTCGATATGCTAAGTCACGGCAGGTTTAACTATTTGCCTCTGGGTGTTTCAGAGGTTGAGAAAACACTTGCCAAAAAAGGGCGTACGCCTGAACAGGTCGGGGTAGTTCCTGGTGTCGTCCTCTATTACTCGTTTCCAGTGTATTTCCAAGTAAGTAAAAAATACCCATTATTGGCCAACAGGTTGAGGGCCGGGCTGGAAAAAACCTATGTTGATGGCAGCTTGGATGCCCTTTTCAATAAGCATTTTTCTGATAGCGTAAAACGGCTAGGTGACCAAAACTTACGGGTATTCTATTTGGCAAACATAACGATTCCTAAGCCCCTGCAAAGCTACCCCCCCATACTGGTTAAATCCAAGAATATTGTCTTATCACCAATTTTGGAGCAGGACACCATTTAACCGCACTTTAACTTTAAGGCACTTTTATCCATATTCAACAGGAACTTAACCCTAATGTGGGGCAGGGTGGTAGTGTGAAACTTGCAGCAATATAAACATGTCCTTAATTAAGGTAAGCAGCATGAGTTCGAATAACAGCGTAAGCACTATACTTTTCGACCTTGGGGGCGTACTTATAGAATTGGATGGCCCTCCAATTAAAGCGCATTGGATATCAATGCGTCTTTCTCATGAGCAGAATTGGCAGTTATGGATGAGCTCAACTTTTGTTCAGCGGTATGAAACTGGCGCTATATCATCGGCTGATTTTGTGACTGGTGTTATAGGGGAACTAAACCTCGAAGTCTCTGAGGACGACTTTAAGCAGGCTTTTATTCAATGGCCAAAAGAGCTGTTCGCGGGCGCTAGCGAAATACTTATGGCGCTTAAGTCGCGCTATACATTAGCATTCTTTTCTAACACTAGCGCCCTGCATTTGCCAAGGTTGCTCGATGAGTTGGCCTTGGCCGACTATTTCGACCACACTTATGCGTCCTACGAAATCGGTTTTTTTAAACCAGACGTTCACGGATTTCACTATGTCGTAAAGGATATGCGGGTTGAGGCAGCCAATGTGTTGTTTCTTGATGATAACCAAGTCAATGTGGATGCCGCTAGAAAGGCAGGACTGCAGGCCGAAAAGGCCCACGGTTTAACCGAAGTAAAAAGCGTGTTGAGCGCTTATGGATGCATACGTGAGAAGTAATAACCTGCACACCGTGCCACTAAAACACACTATGCAGGCTTGTAATAAGCGCCGAACATAAACCTATTTAGCGCTAATCGCTAGTATCACGCGCCTTGGTGATTTCAGGCGTGTTATATAGGCGTAGAGCAGGTTTGTCAGCCTCCAGCTGCTCGGCTGCAGGTGAGGCCGGCAGTACTTGCAACTGTATTTGGCTCGGCTGTTGTTGAATTGGCTTTACTTTAATCTGCTCTGGGGTTAGCACCTGATTTTCACTAAACCTTTCCAATTGTATACGTGTACTTTTAAGTTGACGTTCAACAAACTTTTTATCCACCTCCAAAATATCCGGAGAAACGCGTTCATTCAACTGTGGATTTTCGATTGAGGTTGGTGACAAAAGGGCTTTTTCAGGTTTTTGACGTATCTGGTAAACAGCATCCAGCATTATCAAGTTTTTTTGCTGCTTTTCTGTATTCGCCCGCTCTTTAAGTTCGCCAATCATTTTTTCTGCGGATTTTAGTCGGTTTGCATCAAGGTAGGCTTTGCCTGCTTCGGCATAAAGCGCAGCCACGTTCTTTTCCGACCCACGTACACTGCAATGCTGAGCATTAAAACCTTGGTCGCAGGTTTCCGCCAAGCTTTTAATAACGGTGGGTAAGGGTTGATACATTTCTCCTTTCTCGTAGCGTTTGTCTGCAACAATAACGGCATTAGAAAGCTGGAATTTCGCGTTCATATATTTCTCGCTTTCGTCTTCCAGATCTGGTCTTTGCTTGTATATCATGCCCAGTATGGTGTGGTGTTTTTGTATGGCTTGCCAATCCTTCATCTCGTAGGCTTTTGTCTTACTAGCAAACAAAGAGCGCACCAAGGTTTTGAACCGTTTGTTATCGGGATCAATTTTTGGGTGTCGGTAATAGAGTGCAGCCAATTCTGAGTAAAAATCCAGCCTCACCACGTCAAGGCCTTTTAAGTCTGCGACCATAGTGTATTGCTCAAACTTGGGGATAAAATTATTCAGTGCCTGCTCCCAGGCTGTGGCCACGCGAGATGGGTTAGCATTGCGTTCTAAGGTTTTAAAGCCCCAGTCTAATATTAGATAGGAAACAGCCTGACGGTATAGCGGGCGACTGCCAACATAAGCGTGTATGTCGCCCACATAGCCTGTTTTGTAAAAGCGGACTATTTCTCGCGTAGATTTTTCTAGTGGCCGCGGGTTAACACCAATTTTAACGTAAGCCTTGTTTAAATCGGTGGTAAAACGCTGAAACGATGCCATATTAAACGTGTGCGTTATAGCCGAAAGCGTTAGCCAATCGTTGTAAATATCGGACAACTCTTGTTCTGTAGCAATTGAGTGCGGAATGTTTACTAGTAGGGCCACCTGTTCTTCCCTTAGTGCCTGCAGGTGAATTGGGTCATCCTGCCATTCTACTAATAGTCGTTGAATCAAACGTTCACGCCGGCTTTCCTTCATATTTTTTAGTGCAGATAGAATGCGGGGTTTACCGATGTTACACGGCTCAGTGTGCTCACACGCGCTAGTGTAAAGTTTGATGGCGTAATTAGGGTTTTGCGCACTAATTAGGTCACCGCCTGTTATTAGTAGACGTGCTTTTGTGTCTTTGTCTATTGTGGACTCGGCCGCTTTTACGTACAGCGGTGTGGCATCGTATTCACGCTGCTCTTTTCGCAGAAGGTTGGTGATGTTTTTAAGCGCGGCACGGTTATCGGGTTTTAGGATTAGCGCGTTACGGTAGTGTTTTTCGGCTTGCGCAATGAGCGAAGCGTTTTCGTCGGCAAGTTTTGCTATGTAGTAACCCATACTAAACTCGCCTAGAAATAGGCATTCGGAATTTGCCTTACATTCTGGTGAGTCCTGAGCCCGTTCCAATTGTGATAATACTCGCCTAGGGTTATCTGTGTTTGTGTTGGCTTGCAGTAAAGCCTTAACCGGGTTTTCCAAAGTATTTTGTGCCGATAGCTCACCGCTTACTAAGAGAATGACGGTAAATAATGTACTTAAAGTGGACTTGTACATAGCTACCTCCCAACCATTAACGGCGAAACATTTCCGTCATTGTCATTTTCTCTGGAACAGTCTGTTAGTGCTGCGTAACGAAAAACAAAGGCCTCAACAAAAACACTGTCGTTTTCGGCGGGGTTATTCGGGTCAATGCCAGAAATTTGATTAAGGGCACTAACATCGCGAATTTCGCCAAAAATATGTTCATCGTAGCTGTTGGGAATAACGACGTCGGCTTCGAGTTTACGCTGTATTTCCATCCATTTACTGTTCACAATTAATACGGAATCGGGATGAAGGCATAAGTCTCGATGACTTTGAGACAATTGCCAGCCGGGTTTTGCTCCGCTTTTGTCTGGCATAAAGGTGCCTTGCTGACTAACCGGTATTTTCACCAATAATGATTCTTGTAATTGTTGATAATTACCTTCTTCCATTATCAGGCTTAGCCTGTCGTAAAAGGGTTGCGCTTCGTAATCTAGGTCAATAAATTCTGCCGAAGAATAAAAAGCCCACTTGGCTTTGTCTTTATCTCCCTGAATCCAAGACCAGTAGAGTGAGATCGGCTGGATGTCGTTGGCTTGACTGCTGCGCAGGCGATCTAACATAACGAATAAGGTGTTGTCGTTTTCGCCGACTGTAGAAGGCTTAAATTCAAACAGTTGGAACTCTCTCGATAACGCATTAGCAACAATGACAGCTGCTTTTGCTTCAATTTCGGCAATTTCTTGCGGTTCCAAGAATTCATGGTAGCTAGGCTCCACCACCGAAAAATGTACGTTAATGGTAGTCAGGCAAAGCGCTTCAGCACTCGCCGTTGTGAGCGCAACTACAATCATCCACTGAAAAATCGATTTCATCCGGTTTTTCTCCTTGAGTAAAAGCGGGTGTTAGGAATACATCAAAAATGGGTTTGTCTGGCATGTTGAACTGATGGTGAACGCGCAGTTCATTTTTGTAATTAAAGAGCGCCAACTGAAAATTTTGCCCTGGTTGAAAATACTGATCTCCAATTGTAACGGGGTTAAGCCAACTGTAGAGATGTTTTGCCTTAAGGGCTGCATTTGCTCGCGCGTCTTCCTGCGCAATGCTGTTGAGGTTGGCTGCGTCGTATGTAAGGTTCCAATAACTTAGCTCGTTTGCGCCAGGCATGCGTGGCCAACCAACGGAAAACGCCTTACCCGGCTCACGAATACTGGCAAGCCTACACCAATGGTCGGTTTGTTTTTTGTAAATTGCGAGGGTTCCGCATTTCTTTTTATTGCCTTTACATAATCTTAGATACTTTGCGTACCCGCCATCCAAGCGTACTAGCGGGCCACTAAAAAACAATACATTTCATTTGAAACCTGTATAATTGAAGTCATGAAAAATGACGCAAGAAAACTTAGTACAGAAGAGCAGCATTTAGTTCGCAAGATAGCCGTGCAGCGAGTGCATGATGGTGAAAGTGCGGCCGAAGTGACACGCAGTTTTGGTCTTGGAAGCCGAACAATTTTCACTTGGTTGCGTTTAGCGCGTGAAAAAGGAATTGAAGCTCTGGCTCCCAAGGCGCGCACTGGACGCAATCGAACACTATCCGATCTTGAAGAGCAAGAAATAAAGAGGTGGATAATCGGCGGAGATCCTAGGCAGCATGGGTTTGATTTTGGTTTGTGGACACGCCAAATTGTTGCTGATTTAATTCTTGAACGGTTTGGCGTTACCCTAAGCATTTCCGGTGTCGGTAAAATTCTGCATCGCTTGGGCTTGACGCCACAAAAACCGCTACGTAGAGCTTATGAGCGGGACGAGAAAGCGGTGCAAGAATGGGTTGACGACGTCTACCCTAAAGTTAGGGCATACGCTAAAAAGAAAGGGGCTGAGATATTTTGGTTGGATGAAGCCACTATTCGTTCTGATGATCCTTTACAGCGTACCTGGGGTGAAAAAGGAAAGACACCTGTCGTCAGAACAAGCGGTCAAAGACAGGCCATTAATGCGATCTCAGCGTTATCAAATAAGGGGGGCTTTTGGTATCACGTTTTTGACGGAAAATTTAATGCGGATAAATGTATTGAATGCTTAAAAAGTTTCCAAAAAGGCCGTAACCACCCCGTCATACTTATCGTTGATGGGCATCCCGTACATAAATCAAAGAAGGTCACGGACTATATTGAAACACTTGAAGGAAAAATTGAAATGGTGTTTCTACCACCGTACGCACCGGATTTAAACCCAGACGAGCTTGTGTGGAATCAGGTGAGAAATATCGGCACATCAAAAAAGCCACTCAAGAAGGGGGAATCACTAAAGAATCGTGCCGTTTTAGATTTGGAAAGTATCAAACGGGATAAGGCCCTGATTAAATCGTTTTTTCAAGAGGCAACTGTATCGTTTGCTGCTGCCTAGGTAGTATGTATAAGGTTGGTGTGCGGTCGAGGTCGGCCTCTACGTTTACCGTAGTGCTTACAAGCGGGTAGACCATTACCGTTTTAGGCTGAAAGCCAGGGGATGCTATTCGATAATGACTACCAAACGGATTCACCGTAAGCCAAGTGTGCGTAGCGTCTTTACTGACTGGTATATACTGGCTACTGACGTCGGAACCTTCACTGATGCGTATGCCATTTGTTGCGGTAGAGGGCAATACGGTAATGGACGATTTTACACTCAATACCACCAGCGCAATGCCATAACAAAAGACTATCACAGAGGGTTTAGCAAGAAGATTTAGGAGTGCCCGCATGACTTGCGTAAGTAGTGTTTGGTGGGTGGTGTTTTGTAATTTTTCGAGTGAAGCCAAAAAGCCAATAGCAAAAACGCCTATGCCGCCGCGTGTCGCTAAATCTACTACCGATTGCCCGGTATGCTGCAAAAACCACAAGTTTACAATGGCGTATAAAACAGCGATTGCAACGAGGTGGCCTAAGGGAAGAGAGGGCGCTTGGCTTTTGGGCGAATCCATTGCTTTGCCGGTGTTCAAAGTTTAATCGGAGCTATGCATCTGGTTAGCCTTAGAGTGCAACCAGAAGGGGAGCATATCGTTAGAGTTTGGGCGATGCAAGGTGGTTACCCCTAGAATCCCTTGCCAACACTGGAGTGTCTGCTTGAAACGTAATATTGTCCCGCCACCGGTATATCTACTGTTGTTTTGTGGGTTTGCATGGCTAATAGATGCACATTTGATTATTGGGGAATGGGTGGTCGAACAGCCTTCTTTTATGCACACCACCCGCAAGTTAGTGTGCGCGGTGTTACTGCTGACCGGGCTTGGCTTGGATATTCGCTCAATAGTGCAATTTTTGGCGGCTCGAACATCTTTTAACCCGCTAAACGTGAACAACAATCGTGTGCTTGTAACCACCGGTTTCTATCGTTATACACGTAACCCTATGTACCTGGGGCTTATTACACTGCTGCTGGCTTGGGTCGTTTACCTTGGTAATTATATTGGCCTTATACTGATACCCTTTCTGATGTGGGTTTTAACGCGGTTGCAAATCATCCCTGAAGAGCAGGCCCTCGCACGCATATTTGGTGCGCAATACTTAAACTACAAAAATAGGGTTCGGCGCTGGCTGTAGCTTTAGGCTTTTAGTTTATGGTGGTTCAAAATGCCAATTAGGCAACCGGTATATAGGCCTTGGGTCTATTGCAGCGTATACTTTATTTCGCCATTACTTAAGTCTGGGGGAGTTGTGAAAATGAGAGAACTTAAATTTAGACTGTTCATTTTGTGCTTTATAGCCGTGTTTTTTTCTGGATGCGAACAAAGTGCTACTCCAGTTTACAACCAGCAAACAGCCGATGCTTTTTTAGCTGAGGCAGAAGTAGAACTGGAAGACGCCCAAATCTTTGCTGCTCATGCGGCCTGGCTGGCAGCAACCTATATCAATATGGACAGCCAACTCGTTGAAGCTCGCGCAAACAAAGAGCTTACCCTTAAAGTTGTTAAGTACGCCATGCAGGTAAAAAATTGGCAAAACGCCGACTTGTCTGCACAAACGCGGCGTAAACTTGATGCGTTACGATCCGGCTTGTCTTTCCCTTCACCTAATGATGAGGCTCTGGCGGCTGAGCTGTCGGAAATTGGCTCAAAAATGCAGGCCATGTACGGTGAGGGAAAATATTGCAAACAGTCGGGCGAGTGCCTAAGCCTTACCCAAATGGCTAATATTTTTGCCACCTCTAACGACGCAGCGCTGTTACAAGAGTTGTGGGCTGGCTGGCGAGACGTTTCACCACCAATGCGCCCCATGTATGAGCGCCAGGTAGAAATTGCCAACGCCGGGGCGCAGGACCTGGGCTATGAAAACCTTTCTGTTATGTGGCGCTCCAAGTACGATATGCCCGCGGACGTATTCGCAGCCGATTTAGACGCACAATGGAACAAGGTAAAGCCGCTATATGAGGCTTTACACTGCCACGTGCGCGCGTCACTTAACCGTGCATATGGAGAAGATGTCGCTCCCCTTAGCGGTAAAATTCCAGCCCACCTGCTAGGTAATATGTGGGCACAAACGTGGGGAAATATAGTTGACAAGGTAAAGCCACAGTCTGATAGCCGTAGTAGCTACGACCTTAATGAGCTTTTACACAGTAAAGAGGTAAGCGAACTTGAGATGGTTCGTTTTGGTGAAGGTTTTTTTTCGTCTTTAGGGTTTGATCCGTTACCGCAGACCTTCTGGGATCGTTCGCAGCTTCTTCAACCTCAAGACCGAGAGGTGGTATGCCACGCCAGCGCGTGGAATCTTGACGACAAAGACGACCTGCGCATAAAAATGTGTATCCAAACCAATGCCGAAGATTTTCAAACGATACACCATGAACTCGGCCACAACTATTATCAGCGTGCCTATAAGCACCAACCCATTTTCTTTAGAGGAAGTGCAAACGATGGCTTTCATGAAGCTGTGGGCGATACCGTTGCACTCTCCATTACACCGAGCTATCTCGTGGATGTAGGCCTCTTAGATGAAGAGCCTCCCGCAGGGGAAGATTTAGACTATTTGTTGGCGCAGGCGCTGGACAAAATAGCTTTTCTACCCTTTGGTTTGTTGGTTGATAAATGGCGCTGGCAAGTGTTCAACGGTGAAGTAGCGCCTGTCGACTACAACAAAGCCTGGTGGGCACTACGTGAAGAGTATCAGGGCATAGTGGCACCGGTTGCACGTAACGAGTCTAATTTCGACCCAGGCGCAAAATTCCATATTCCCGGAAATACGCCCTACACACGTTATTTTCTCGCTTTTATACAGCAGTTCCAGTTTCACCGTGCGCTGTGTGAAACCGCCGGTTACGAAGGGCCATTGCACCGTTGTTCTATATACGGCAATAAAGACGCCGGGGAAAAATTGCAGGCGATGATGGAGATGGGCAGTAGCCGACCCTGGCAAGAGGCTATGCAAGCGCTAACAGGGCAGCAGGCACTAGATGCATCGGCCATAGTGGATTACTTTCAGCCTGTTAAAGTGTGGCTAGATGAACAAAATAAAGATAGGCAGTGTGGCTGGTAATTTTCTTTTATGCATTTTTACGCAGCAAAGGCATTACTCATCGGCGTTACGAAATACTCGCGGTTGGATATCTGCCTATGAGCGTTGGCGTCCGGGAATTCTAGAAATTTTTCGCATTTTCTGTTCAATTACTCCCGCGAATGCGGGAGTTTAGTATTTTCGCAGCCCTGTGAGGGCTTAAAGCTAGACACCCGCGTTCTCGGGTATGAGCGAGACAGGTACTGAATTTTATTGGTTCAGTACAAACACCCAATGTGCATAGATATAAGCACAAGAAACTAAAAACCACCGCAGACAGCTATGCCTCATAACGAGGCCCGAGTAATTTAAATCAATGTATTCCGCGCATTCCCTTTTTCAGAAAAGGGGATACCGCAATGACGAAAACACCCACACCTATACCAAACCACATTAATGTAGTGTAAAGCTCTGTATAGGTCGCCAGCATTTCGGCGGTAGAGGCTTTTTCTACACCAGCAGTATCTATCGAGGCCATCTTACCTATACGGGTGGAGATGGTTTCAGAAAGCGCAGTTGCCAAAAACCAAGTACCCATACTGACGCCAACCACTTTTTGTATTGCCAGTTTACTCACGGCAGATAAGCCTACCGGAGAAAGGCAAAGTTCGCCGGTGGTATGTAATAAGTAGGCAAGAACCAGCCAGATGGCCGCAACTTTTCCAGCTTCATCCGTATAATGAGCGCCTATTACCAGTGCGCCAAAACCAAGACCTGCCTGCATAATGCCTAAACCAAACTTAACCGGTGTAGACGGTTCCAGTTGCTTTTTACTTAACCATACCCAAAGTGCCGCTAGAGGAATCGCTAGTAGCATGATAAACCCGGCATTTAGCGAACCAAATTGTGATGCTTTAAACTCGTGGCCAGCAACGGTTCTTTCCAGCACTCTGTCAGCGTAAAAAGTCATACTGCCAGCGGACTGTTCGAACAATGCCCAAAAAACCACGCTAGATAATATTAGAAACATTAACACAACCGTTCTGCTGTACTCGGGACTATTATTGGTTTTAAACCCGTAAACAACAAAGATCACAAGGCCAATAAGCATTCCCCCCAATCCAAATTCTTGCCCGGTTATGGCCCACACCAGCCCACTCGCTATGCATAAGAGGGCAAGTAATACCGCTACTTTATCGTGCCAAGTCGTTTTATGTTGATAACTAAGTGAGTAGAGAATAAGGGCAACAATGGCGACTATAAGTAAACTGTTTTGCGCTACGTGAACAATATGTTCGTGCTGTACGAGCCACCAGAAAAATGAAAGTGACAATAATGAAACTAAATAAATTGCCCATTCGATATTTAGGGGGCCAAGAATTTTGTCTTTAAGTCGTTCTGGATCGGCAGGGTCTGCGTGGCCATATAGGAATTTTTGGCCATATAAAAAACTACATAAGCCGAATACCATACCAATTCCAGCTGCACCAAACCCGTATCGCCAGCCATAGGTTTCACCTAGCCAACCACACAACAATGTGGCTGCAAAAGACCCTATATTGATGCCCATATAATAAATGGTATAACCCGCATCACGCCTAGGATCTTCGGTTGTGTACAAACGACCTACAATGGCCGATATGTTTGGCTTTAAGAAGCCTACACCTAGGGTAATTAACGCGAGCGCCAAAAAGAAAACGTTCAACGCACCTTTATCCTGAATAAGGACATTCTCGATATGCTCGGTACCGGCCGCTATTTGCGTACCGTTCGATAGCGTTATGGCATTTTCCAATATTGTACCCGCCGTATATAGCTGCGCTTGCGTGCCTTCTACCGCCATTGTTGCGTGCCCTAAGGCCAACAAAATTCCACCAAAAACTACCGCTTTACGCATACCCAAATATCTGTCGGCGAGCAGTCCTCCAATTAACGGTAGGGCGTACACCAAGCCAGCATAAGCACCAAGTACATCGTAACCGGCCGAATCAGTAAACAAATGATATTTCGTGAGATACAGCAAAAGCAGGTACTTCATGCCATAAAATGAAAACCTTTCCCACAGCTCCGTAGTGAAGCATACGAATAAACCTTTGGGATGGCCAAAAAGTTCAGTCTGGCTGGCTGTATTAGACAAGTGTGCTCTCCGGGTTGTTTCAGAATAATTTTGTTAGCTGTGCTGTTGTTAAAAAAAGGCCAACAACCGTTGGCCATTCAATTACAATCTTCTTAACCGCAGTGCCCCTAATGAGCGCATTAAAAGTTTAATTCCACATTGGCAAAAAACTCTCTCCCAACGGCGTCGTAATATTCACGAGGGTAGTGAGGCCATCCGTAATCGGTTGGATCTTGCTTGGGGCCTTCATCTGTTAGGTTGTTGATGCCAACCATAATGCGAGTACTCGGCAATTACTGATAACTCGCAGACAAGTTCATAGTGGTGTGTGCATCTATTTGTAGCGACTCCAGATCTTCGGCATACCCCCAATCTATCATGTCCTTTTAAAGGCGCCGTTCATTTTACTGATATAGTTCAGTACCAGCGCTAAACTAAGATCATTGTAATCCCATCCCAAGCGCGCCACATGCCGCCATTCTGGAACATTAGTCTCTTCTAGTTTATTCTCGACATCGGAATTAACATCGAACTGTGTTTCCCAGCTTAATAGATAAGCGCTATTCAAGCGAGCAGAAAAAGTACCGAGGCTGGCTGCATCTATTGCGTAATTCAAGGCAAAATCTAATCCCTGTGTTTCTTGGAAAGAAACATTTTGAGCCTTGGCCGTAACAGATTCGGCGAAACCATTTTGATCACGAGTAATCAGGTGGCCCCAGGTATCGTAATCGCTTAAGATTGCTTGTGCGTCCAATTCATTTACTAAGCCTTCTAGGCGGATGTTCCACAGGTCAGCGGATACATTCCAATCACCTCCAAGGTCGAAACCATACACTGCGCCGACGCTCTAACTTTCGCCTTGCTCGGCGTCGAGGTCCGGGTTTGGGCCAGTAATGGTGTCGATATAGTGTTCGCCATTACAGGCTGAAATAGGCGAATCTGGGCCGGGTGTACCCCCTGCATTTTGGCAGCCTTGCGGGTCGGTTACCTGTTGGGAGCCATAGGACGGGTCTCCGTATACGCGCTGCATATCAGGAGCACGAAACGTTTGAGCGAACTGGCCGCGGATTATCAGATCTTCGATAGGGCGGTATTCAACACCGATGGAAGGAACGGCAGAGCCGCCAAAATCACTGTATTCGTCGTAACGAGCGGCGAGAGTAGTATCGACATTCTTCGTTACAGGTGCGGTCAAAGCCACAAATTCCATTAACGTTGCTGTTACCGTAATCCCACCACTGCAAACCTCTAGCGTTACACTCAGGTTCAGCTGGAGATACCTGCGCTGTTGAGCCGTTTGGTCCGCGTAAGCTCGCACCATAGGAACTATAAGAAGAGAAAAAGTGGTCGAAGGCCAGGTCTGTACCAATACCCATGTAATCGCGTTGAGGCGCTATTAAACCATCCCGTTTTTCGTATTCCACAAAAAACAATGCGCTAGAGTTTTCGTTTGACGTTCCTGCCGTTAGGGATAGCTGATTGCTGTCGCGACCACCACCATCCGTTGCGCTGGTTCGCGCGAAAGCCTAACGCCACAAATAGTGTTAAAGTATTTACGGGTTACAAAAAGTAATCCCATCAAATATTAACGACTCAAAAATAATTGGGCACCGTCTTTAATGGTTTGAATTAGAGCGCCTTATTGTTTCCTATTTTCCTTTATTAGTATATGCAGATTGTTAGATTCTGCGTTCATAAAAAGAGTTAGGCGATAGCTGGAGAAGTTATATGCCGCTATAAACGTTTAGGTGAATTTCGTAGCTTAA
>NZ_JACJUV010000005.1 GCF_014218805.1 Teredinibacter franksiae
CGCAGCATGCAGTAGATACTACTCACCATGAAAAAAGTATCGAACCATTGGGACGCTGGCGTAGAAACCTAATCTAATGTCGTGAACAAGACATTTATTTACTGAAACTATAACCCGTTTAACATTTGCTCGGTTATAATTTCCTAAGATACGCTGGCTTGGATATCCAGATGCGGGATGGCACTCAAAAGCTGTTGTGTATATGTGTGTCGAGGGCTGTTAAATAGTGACTCTGTTTTTCCTTCTTCTACTATCTGACCAGCATTCATGACGATTATGCGGTCGCAAAGGTAGCGCACAACACTTAAATCGTGCGAAATAAACAGCATAGTTAAGCCGCGCTTACGCGTCAGCGCCAAAATCAATTCTAATATCTGTGCTTGTATGGTCACATCCAGCGCAGACACCGGCTCATCGGCCACGATAAATTTAGGTTCTGGCGCCAACGCGCGGGCAATCGCAATACGCTGGCGTTGCCCGCCAGAAAATTCGTGTGGGTATTTACGCATATGCTGCCGCTCCAAGCCGACATCATCAAGTAATTCGTTTATTTTTTGCAGTAAATTTTGCTTGGTCGCGATTTTATGCTGCATAAGGGGTTCGGCTAAGGTATCAAAAACAGTGTACCGGGGATTTAGTGATGCAAAAGGATCTTGAAATATTATTTGAAAATCTTTTCTTGCTAGGCGTAACTTGTTTTCGGTTAGGGTATTTAGCGGTATTCCAGCGAGCTTTATGGATTTAACATCACTTTCAATTAAACGAATAATGCTTCGTCCAAGCGTTGATTTCCCCGAGCCAGATTCGCCCACGAGGCCTAGAATTTCACCTTTTTTAATTTCAAGGCTTACATCGTCACAGGCCTTAAGCGCATGTGATTTTCGACTATAAAATGGCCCAGAAAGGGTTTGATACACCTTTGTCAGGTTTTCTACCGTTACTAAAGGCGGTTCGTTGGTAAGCGTTTTCGCTTCCGTTGGTTTTGCGCAGTCCGGTACTGCAGCAATGAGCTTTTGTGTGTAGGGGTGCTTGGGGTTTTGGAAAATTGAATGTGTTTCGCCTTGCTCAACCACTTCCCCGTTTTTCATCACCAAAATATTATCAGCAAGTTTTGAAATAACAACCAAATCGTGGCTAATAAAAATAACGGTAAGGTTGTGGGATTTTTGCAGTTTTTTAATCAGCTCTAGTATTTGAGCCTGAATAGTAACATCTAGTGCGGTAGTGGGCTCGTCGGCAATTAAGAGCTTGGGTTCTGTTATAAGCGCCATGGCGATCATCACCCGTTGGCGCATACCTCCAGAAAACTCATGGGGGTAGGCGTTTAAGCGCTGCTCTGCGTTTGTGATACCAACTTCCTCTAGCGATTGTAATGCGCGTACTCGTCCAGCACTCTTAGACCCTTTACCGTGTACCCGATAGGCTTCTATTAACTGATCGCCTATTGTCATATAGGGGTTTAGCGAAGTCATTGGGTCTTGGAATATTAAGCTTATTTTGTGACCGCGAATACGCAATAAGTCCCGCTCACTAAGCTGCAGTAGGTCTTGGCCTTCAAACATGGCAGATCCACTTTCTATCTTCCCGGGTGGCATGGGCACTAACCCAAGAATACTGTAGCAACATACCGATTTACCAGAACCGGATTCACCCACAATACCCAAAATTTTACCGGGCTCTACACTAAAGCTGACATTATTAACAGCCGTACCAACGCCTTCGCGGGTGTAAAATTTGGTGGTTAAATTGGATACAGACAATAAACTCATACAAAAACCATAAAGGGTTGCAACACGCAGAAAAAATTTAGCTCGACGATCTAGGGTCGAAGGCATCCCGCAGTCCATCACCCAAAAAGTTAAGTGCGAAAAGCGTAAGAGATAGAAATAAACTTGGGTAAATCAACAGCCAGGGATACTCTTCAATAGTTTCGACACCCGATGAGATCAATGACCCCCAGGAACTCTGGGGTGGCTGTATACCTAAACCCAAAAAGCTAAGAAAAGATTCCAATAAAATCACACTAGGTATTGTGAGTGTCGTATAAACAATCACCGGCCCAAGGATATTGGGAATAAGGTGCCGAGTCATGATTTGCCAACGGCTTAGCCCCATAGACACAGCCGCTTCTATAAATTCCTGATGTTTCAGAGCCATCACTTGGCCGCGAACAATACGGGCCATGGTTAACCATTCAACCGCGCCAATCGCTAAAAACAACAGAAAAATGCTGCGACCGAACACCACAGTTAGCAAAATAATGAATATGGTAAAGGGTAGGGCATACAGTACATCGACCAAACGCATCATGGCGTTATCGGTTTTACCGCCAATAAAGCCGGCCGTAGTACCCCAGAGAACACCAATTAACAGCGCTACCGCGGTTGCGATAAAGCCAACCATGAGTGATATACGGCTGCCATAAAGAATACGCGTTAGCTGGTCGCGACCGAATATGTCGGTGCCCATCCAGTGGGCAATAGAAGGTGGCGTTGCTCCTAAGTCTAAATCTTGTGTTTCGTATGAGTAGGGAGCAATCCAAGGTGTTACTAAAGCTAGGGTGATAATAATACTCAGAAAAATAAGGCCCGACATGGCCAGTTTGTTTTTCTTTAAGCGCGCGTAGGCATCCTGGGAAAGCGAGCGTCCCGCTTCGTAACCTTCGAGCTTGTCTTTTAAATAGGGCTTACTTAACAACATTGCAATTATTTACTCAGAGATTGACGCAACTTTGGGTTCATCCAGGCCTGTAAAATATCGGCTAAAAAATTGAACAGAATAATTAGTGAAGCAAAGAAGATAGTTGTACCTAAAATCATGGTGTAATCGCGATTAAATGCGGCCTGCAAATAGAATCGCCCTAAGCCGGGTATTTGATAAATGGTTTCGACAACAAAAGAACCCGAAAGAAGCCCAGCCGCAGCAGGCCCAGCAAACGCTACTACGGGTGTTAGTGCTCCTCGTAAAGCATGAAATACGACCACCTTAAATTTTGAAACACCCTTAGCCCTGGCGGTACGAATATAATCCTGCGACATAACTTCTAACATACCACCCCGAGTTAAACGGGCGATATAGGCCGCGTAAGCGGCCCCGAGTGTAATAGCGGGTAGCACTTTGTCGCCTGATGAAACACCCCAGCCCGAAACAGGAAACCACTCTAAGCCAATACCAAAACTTAGGATAAGTAGTGGTCCCAAAACAAAGGAGGGTAAACAAATACCGATCATAGCGATAGACATGGGTACATAATCTTGCAATGTATTGGGCTTTAGCCCCGCAATTACCCCCGACAGTATGCCTAGGCAAGCAGCAAACAATAGTGCGTACAAACCCAGTTCAATAGTGGTAGGCAAGCCCGTTGCAATAAGCTCTGTAACTGTACGTGTGGGGTACTTGTAGGATGGGCCAAAGTCGCCCTGTAATAAATTCAGCACATAGTCTTTAAATTGAACGGTAATGGGATCGTCGAGGTGGTAGCGTTTATTGAGGTTTTCGAGTACCTGCGGGGGTACCGCTCGCTCCTCATCGAAAGGCCCACCTGGCGCAAGGCGCACCAGGGTAAAGGTAATGAGGATAACGAAAAAAAGAACAGGTATCGCCGTTAGTAAGCGTATTGCAATATATTTCAGCACGGAATTACTTCACTTCACTTTCTAAAAAAACATATTTATATGGATGACGCTGTAAGACGTTGCCATACCAGCCCCTTACGTTCGGTTGAATTAGATTTATGTCCGTTGAAAAGTACAGGGGGATCACCGGCATTTCGTCTGCCAAAATTTTATTGGCTTGCTCAAACAAAGCAAATCTAGCAGAAGGTTGAGTTTCTTCTTGCGCTTGTAAAATGAGCCGGTCGTAATCGGCACTCTTCCAGCCACTATCGTTGTTGCCCCCATAAGACAGCATGAGTTCATAGAAGTTGCTTGGGTCGAGATAGTCGGCTATCCAAGCCTTACGCGAAACATCGTGATACAGGTTGCTCTGCGTATCGAGGTACACTTTCCATTCCTGATTCAATAACTGAGCATTAACATTAAGGTTTTGCTTCCACATCTGTTGTACCGCAAGCGCTACTTTGCGGTGGTTGTCGTTTGTATTAAACAAGATCTCAAATGAAGGGAAACCTTCTCCGTTTGGAAAACCCGCTTCCGTCAGTAATTTTTTAGCCAAAGCAGGGTCATATTCAATGTAAGTGTTAGGTTTGTGGCCATTGGGGTCGGGCGGAACAAAATGGAAGGCGGGCACTTCACCGCCTTTGGTAACGCGCTTCACCAGCGCATCGCGGTCCACGGCATAGGCAAGCGCTTTACGAACACGCACATCATCAAATGGTTTGCGGGTTGTATTGAGCACATAAAAATAGTTGGAGTAACCCGGATCTTTGTGGAGTACGTCTGGGTTTTCTTTTTCGAAAAACGCAATTTTTTCGATGGCCATTTGTGGCGAAAAAGTCATATGGATTTGCCCGCTTTTAAAAGCCCGAACTTCTGCTTGTTTATCTTCAATCGGCAAAAAGTGGATGCCGTTGAGTTTCACATTCTCAGCATCCCAATAGTGCTTTTCTTTTACGACTTCAATAACCTTGTTGATTTCCCAGCGTTTAAGTGCAAAAGGTCCATTACTGACCATATTCCCCGGCAGCGTCCATTTCGATACGGGGTTATCTATAACGCCATGAGCTTCAATTGTTTCTGGATGAACGGGGTAGTAGGTATGGTGCGCAAGCACCTCAAGAAAATAAGGGGTAGGGTTGGTCAACTTAACTTCTAAGGTGTGGCTGTCTAGTGCTTTAATGCCCACTGCTGAGAAATCCTCTGTCTCGCCCGACGCAAAGGCCTCGGCATTAACGAGATAAAACATCATGTAGGCATATTGGTTTCCCAAAGCAGGCGACAAGGCGCGTTTCCATGCGTACACAAAATCGCTGGCGGTAATGGTTTCGCCGTTCGACCACTTTGCGTTTGATCGAATGTTAAAAGTATAGGTGAGCCGGTCTTCTGAAATAGCCCAGCTTTCAGCCGTAGCCGGCATGGGCTCTAAGGTTTTAGGATGGAGGCTAGTTAAGCCTTCAAATAATGCCGAAATGACGTGAAAATCTGGATTGCCGGTGGTTATGCTTACATCGAGACTTTGAGGTTCAGACGCATTTGCAACATATAAAATTTTGTTTTGGTTTCCGTACTCAACATTTGTGAGTTCATTTTTCCCACAGGACATCACAAGTAGCGACGTTAAGCACCATAAAAAACCTGTTTTGACTTTACGCATAAGCTATTTTTCCCGTGCCGAGTAATCGATATAGATGGATTTATAATTGGGTACTTCTATGCTATTGAATTCCATACCCTTCACCTCAGGTGCGATCAGATAGCTGTAGGCATAATAGTAAATAGGGAACACCGGCACTTCACGGGTAAATATTATTTCCGCCTTTTCGAGCAGCGCCAAACGGGTTTCCACATTCAATTCTGTTCTGGCGCTTGCCAATAAACGGTCATATTCGGCATTACTCCAACCGGCTGTATTCATAACATGGGCGGAAGTAAAGCTATTTAGCATATCCATTGGGTCGGCGAAGGTACTGGAAGATCCGTCACGAGATATATCAAAAACATGCTGCCTGCGATTGGAAAGAAATACCTTCCACTCCTGATTGTCTAACTGTACATCTATATTAAGGTGTTTTTTCCACATTTGCTGAAGCGCCACAGACACCTTCCTATGGCCTGCGTCGGTGTTAAATGTAAGGGTTACAGGCGGAAACCCATCGCCGTTAGGGTAGCCGGCATCAGCCAGATATTGTTGCGCAAGCTTGGGGGCGAAACGAATGGGGGAGTCGGGGCTGTATAAGCGGTCTTTTGGCGAGAGCGTTAATGCCGGCGTTTGGCCTGCTTTGGCTATACGCTGAATAATTGAATCCCGATCTACCGCGTATGTGAATGCGCGGCGCACGTTGACGTTATCGAAAGGTGCTCGCAGGGTGTTGAAATTATAATAATAGGTTGCGTAACCTTGCACAATCACTAGCTTTTCTGGCGATTCTTTCTGGTAGGTTTGTATTTTTTCCTGGGGAATTTTTCCACCGTAAAGCAACTGAACTTTTCCGGAGCGGAACATACGCTCTTCGGTAGCCATGTTTTCTATGGGGTAAAACACAATCTTTTCTAGCTTGACGTTTTGCGCATCCCAGTAGTGTGGGTTTTTTTCCACTACGATCATTTTATTCAGCTGCCAATCAACTAAGCGAAAGGGGCCGTTACCCACCAAGTTTTTACCCTGTGTCCAGGCGCTTACAGGGTTGTCGAGTTCGGTGAATGCTAATAGGTTTGCTTTTTGTATTGGAGACGTTGACGCATGGGTGAGCCTTTTTAAAAAAAGTGGGTCGGGAGCTTTGAGTTTAAACTCCACTGTTTGCCGATCTAATGCTTTTACGCCCACTCGCGTAAAGTCGCGATGTTCACCTAAATGGTAGGCTTTAGCTCCCGCAATAGCGTAATAATCCTGCGCGAATGGGTGGCCAATATTGGCTGCAAAAATACGCTGCCAGGTAACCACTATGTCGTCAGCCGTTATTGGGCTGCCATCACTCCATTTCAGCTCATCTCTCAGTATGAACCTGTAAGTTAAGCCTCCATCGCCCATGTGCCAGGTATGAGCGAGCCCGGGCGCTGGTTGATTGCTCTGGGCATCCATAGTGAGAAGGGTTTCGAACAGCGCGGCAACCACCTTCATTGCCGGTACACCGACGATCAAATGTGGGTCTAGCGCCTGTGGTGCGGCGCCAATACTGACATGGAGCGTTTGTTCGGGGTTATGCTTGCTGGTATTGGACGGGCTGCAACTAGAAAAAAGAAGGGTAAGACCTGTAATTATCAGTAAAAGCTGGGTGGACTCTACGATCTTGCCGATGGCCATAGTTGGGGTCTCAAAGCATTAGTATGCAAAACAACCGTTTAAGGATGCTTTTTACGCAATTGGCAGACAAACGTACCTTCGTGGCATGGATACGCATCAAGCATGCCTGTTAGCTAGGCTTGGTCTGTAATTCAGTAGATTCTAAACGACTTTAATGTAGGCATCACTATGCCTTAACGCCTTTAGTGAGGCTAATTGATTACTGTGTCCACAATTGTGCTTAACATCGGTGTGGCGTTGGCACAAACCCTAGGCTTAAAGTGCGCCTATCCAGATTCAAACGCGCTCCATATGCGTACAAAAAGCGCTCAATAGAGGATGGGGTAGGTAACCCGAGTTTCCGTTGTGGTATTGCATCTGGCCTATTGAGCCGTAATAAGACGACGGTAATTTAACGGGCGGTCCAAAAAATTTTCTATCCTCAACTCAATGGGCTCAGCATTTATAGGCCTTAGTAGGTTTTCGAGGTAGAGCTGGAAAAACGCCGTACTGTTAAGTTGATGGGCATCGGCATAAACAAGTAAATCAGCCGCAACGGCTTGTGCCCAAAGGAAGCGGTAATAGCTTGAAGTCATATCCACTAACAATGTAAAGCTACAATATATACACGTATCATTTACGGGGGCGAAAGGTGAGTAACGCAATTGGCTGGATTCAAACATTTTGTCGAATTCAACCGTATCGGCCGGCTGTGAATAAATAGCCAGTGCGAAATGAGCATAATAGAGCTGCTGGCTAATGAATAATGCCTGACCCTTATGTTTTCGCTCTAGGATGTTTTGAAGCAAGTCTTTTGGTGGAGGTTGGCCATTATGGGTAAGAATGGTTTGAATGTTCGATTCCTTCCATAGAAACCTTTGTAGCATGTAGGGAAACACATCGGCTAAGTCCGTTTGAGCGGGT
Organism: Teredinibacter franksiae; assembly: GCF_014218805.1. Taxonomy (NCBI): domain Bacteria; kingdom Pseudomonadati; phylum Pseudomonadota; class Gammaproteobacteria; order Cellvibrionales; family Cellvibrionaceae; genus Teredinibacter; species Teredinibacter franksiae. The sequence goes on from NZ_JACJUV010000005.1 coordinate 7,822, forward strand.
AAGCCTGAAAACACTATTTTGTCTTCGGCAATGTTAAATAATACGCTTAGGAGTTTGCCATACTGGAAGAATAAAGCGTTTAGCTGATCAACTGAAATCACCGTAGTCGACGGCTCTTCCGCTGAAAAACTGGCGGAAAGTACGGCAATGGCTGGTTGCCGGTTTTTCACACCCTTTTGCAAAGTAAGCGCACGCGTTTGATTTATTTTCCCGGCTCTGGCGTACAAATCAAAATAGATTTCACCAAGAGGGTTTCCCTCGCTAGCAACGCTGTAGGTTAAGACATGGCTATCCCAGACCGGTGCGTCTGTTTTTTCAATGGTTACATTGAATAACGATTCGGTTAGAGATAGGAGGTTATCCAGTAGAGATTGCAGCTTAAAAAACGCTGCTTTTTGATCAGCCGTAATGGCGGGGATGCTTTTTTTAAGGCTGGATATTAACCCATATTTTCGCCAATCTTCCACCACCGTAGCGTTGGGCGACGATATTTGCAGGGCTTTTAGGTACTCGTTGTATTCGTTTTTAGCCGTTGCTTCAATGCTGCTATGTACCTGCTCTAGAAACTCTAAGCTTTGATTTACATCCCTTAAGGTCAGTTTTGTCTGGGTGTGTTGCGCAGCCGATCCAAACTGCAGCAGCATAGCCGCATCTTCTCGATTGCGAATAATTTTATTGAGGATTTTGTTATTTTTCGGTGAACCTCGACTGAAATGATTTTTGTAGAGATCTTTCTTCATGCCGTCGTGTTTTATCGTCGACATAATTGCGCCGTAATGAGCGCTACCCGTTGGTACAACCAGGCGTCCCTCTTTATCTCGCTTTAATTGTTCAATGAGTTCATGAGCTACGCCGTCTAACAGTGCTTCTGACGCAACGGTAATGCTTTGATCATCCCGCAGTACGTTCCTCTTAAAATCGGAACTTAGCTCCGCTAGCTTGCTATCAAGATGCTGCAGCTCTTCGAGTGCATCATCGGATAAGTGAGCTCCAGCCAATTGAGCCGCGTCAATCTTAACTTTCAGAAAGTGCTCGTCCTGGGGGGTTTTAAAGGTGTTTTTTAATGCTAAAAGGCGACCATAGAGAGCCCGAGACGACTCAATTTGCGCTCGAATACGAACGTGTTTCCCTGCGCATTCGAACGCAGCCGCTCGGTACTCAGGCGTAGGATGTAAGTTACGGTAGACACTGGAGCTACCGGCAAGCCTGTCTAGCACAATATCAAGCTGATTGAATTTGTATACGAATAACTCAACTGTAAGTGCAGCCCCTGGGTCCTCCAACTCGTTTAGAAGCTTCCGGGCCTCGTGCAGCCATTGCCGGCAATCGGCTTGATATTGCCGGGCAGGCTCGTTTGGGTACCATAACCACTGCTCTTTCTGTACCTGTTTTTGCCCACTAAATACACAGCCAACGTTAAGCAGCAGCACATACACCAACACCATGTACTTGCTGAACGCGCTAAGTTTTGACAAAGATTCACAGCTACAACAGATCATAAGCGTAACAGAAAGGGAGACAATCAAAAGGGCTAAAAAGCGTGCCGTAACAGTATAGCGCTGTATCGGGATTGGTACGTCATAGCATCAGCCTTGAGCTACACTCATTTATATCTCCTTTATCTCCTTTATCTATATAGGGCACGCAATGGTAGCAAGGGGCCTTAAGGCTTGGACAGAAAAGCTCAGAAAACAGGATATGCCTGTTTTAGGCGATGTTATTGCTGAACTAAACGAGATTACCGGCGACGATGACGCCAATGTCAACCAATTAGCCGAGGTTATACTTCGCGACCCTCAGTTAACATCGCACGTTTTACGCGTCGCCAATAGTGTGCAGTATAACTATTCAAAGGCCCAAATAAATACCGTTAGCCGCGCAATCGTTTTGATTGGCCTAAAGGGTGTAAGAGCCATCTGTATATCCCTATTGGTTATGGACTCTCTATTGGGAGACCAACCCAAAGACCAACTCTTAAAGCTAATCGCTAGAGGCTTTCATGCCGCAACGCAAGCAAGAAACCTTATCCAAAAAACAGACGAAAAAGCAGCTGAGGAAGTATTTGTTGCAGCGCTTTTGTTTCACCTAGGTGAAATGGCCTTTTGGTCCACGGACGATGGAGACAAAAGCAACCCAGGCTTGGTGAGCGATGACCCGCGGACGCGCAAGGAAGCCATGGAGGATGAGCTGGGTACTACATTTAAAGCCATCACCCGAGAACTGGCAAAGCAGTGGAAACTGGGAGACACGCTGCAGGAATCGCTAAGTTCACGGGGGCCTAAAACCGATAAGGCCCGCGCCGTTGTTATTGGGGAACGGCTTAGCCGTGCCGCTCACTATGGCTGGAGTAGCCCACAAATTAAAAAGGTGCTTCGTGAGGTTATGGAGTACACCTCTTTTGATGCCGAAGGTGCGCTAACCATCGTGCGGGAAAGTGCCGATCAGGCAGCGGAAGTTGCACTCAATTATGGTGTTTCCGAAGCTTGCCCGCTGATCCCTTCTTCTCGAAAACTGGCAGCGGGCGAAACGATTAAACCTGTAAGCAAGATGCTTAAGGGCGATCCCAGTATTCAGCTGAGCATACTGCGAGAGCTATCGTCAGCCACCCAAGAAAGACTTGATGTGAACACCATTTTTCAAATGGTATTAGAGGGCATGCACAGAGGGGTTGGCCTTGAGCGTGTTTGCGTTGCACTCATCGAAAAGCATAAGCTTAAAGCGAAATACATGCTTGGCGAGGGCACAGAGCATTGGCGTAACAGTTTTTTGTTTGATATTGGCCCTTATACCGAAAACCTGTTTACCTATGTAATAGAGCGGGGCGGTGCACATTTTTTTAGCCACGAAATAATTTCTTCGAGCGCCCAGTTACTTAACCCGGAGGTCACTCGGATTATCGGTAAAATGCCTTCGTTTTTATCGGTGTTACAAATTGGCGAACGAAAGGTAGGGCTGTTCTACGCAGACCGCTGGACCTTTGGGGGCAAGCTTGACGAAGAACAATTTGAAAGTTTTAAACATTTCTCTAGTCAGGCGCAAATGAGCCTGACAATTCAAGCCAAATAACCTTGCTTAGGCACCAAATTATAGCGCACTAATTTACGCGAGTTACGTCCACAAAGAGCGTTAGCGATTGACCCGGCTGCAGGTATTTTGACGAATTTATACCGTTCCAACGCAGTATATCGTTTACTTTCAACTGAAATTTATCGGCAATTCGATGAAGTGAGTCGCCCTGACGCACCCTATAGGACACTTTACGGATAACAGAGCTTCGTTGTGTGTTTGCACTTGCGAGGTCTTTACTGTTCGTCCAGATGGCCAGTTTCTGTCCACCGTATATTGGGTCGGCTGGCGCCATGTTATTCCAGCGCGCGATTTTTTTTGTGGATACATTATAGCGCTGACCTATGGCCCACAGGCTTTCACCTTTTTGTACTCTATGATCAACCCGTGTACCTTTTTCCGTTTGTGCGCTAGCACTTTTGCGGTTATGCAGGCGCTGCTCTAGGCTCTGACTATAGTGACGAACATCGGCGGCAGCCACTGGTACCATTAGGGTATTTCCTGCTCGAATAAACGAATTGTTCATATTATTTATCGATTTAAGCGAACGAATACTAATTTTATATTTAGCGGCAATAGTGGATAGTGAATCGCCATTGCGAATAGTGTAGCGCTCCCAGGTCACGCGGTTTTCGCGTGGGATTGCATTCAAATTTTCAATGAAGGACTGTTCGCGATCGATAGGCACCAATAATTTATGTGGGCCCTGAGGGTCAGTTGCCCAGCGATTAAAGGCAGGGTTAAGGTGATAGAGTACATCCATATCAACATTGGCAAGCTCGGCCGCTTGCGCAAGATCGATTTGGGCTTCGGTATCCACCTGGGCGAAGTAAGGCTGGTTCGGGATTGAATGTAAGTCTAAACCGTATTTCTCCGGCTCACCAATGAGCAGTGAAAGAGCGATCAGCTTTGGCACGTAGGCCTCGGTTTCCTTCGGTAGCTTTAAATTCCAGAAGTCTGTGGGCTTACCCTTGCGCTTATTTCTACGCATAGATTTAGATACATTGCCCGAACCGCTGTTATATGAAGCAAGTGCGTGCATCCAGTCCCCACCAAAACGGGCATTTAGGTTCTCTAGGTAACGCAGTGCCGCATCCGTAGAGGCGGTAATGTCTCGGCGCCCGTCGTACCACCAGTTCTGTTTTAGGCCCATCATTTTCCCGGTGCCTGGGATAAATTGCCACATACCCGAAGCGCGACCATGGGAGTAGGCGAAGGGATCGAAGGCGCTTTCAACAATAGGTAGCAGGGCCAACTCCATTGGCAAATCACGTTTTTCGATTTCTTCTACAATATGAAACAAGTAGCGCTCGCCACGGCGTGCAACTCGGTTCATGTATTCTGGGTGCTTCGCATACCAATTAAGTTGTTGTTGAACGCGCTTATTCATGGGTTTGTCTAGCTGGTATCCGCTGCGAATACGCGTCCACAAATCCATCAATATCGGTTCCGGAAGGGCAGCGAACTCCTCTTCAGACAGGCTTTCGTCTTCCGGCGCCTGGAGTAAAAATGCGTGGCTCTGAGTGCTTGTGACGGCGTTCGGCGTACCTTCTGTGGCCGACGTCTTTAGATTGTAACAACCGGAAGTAAGCGAAAAAACAAATAAGAGTATGGCGAATTTTGTGAGGTTTACCGTGAATTGCTGGTAATTGGGTAGTGCCTTGATTGTGTTGAGCATTAAAAGGTAAATCTCAGTTATGTTAAAACGTATCAGTTAAAGCGTGGCGCGGTAGTTTACCGGTGCCATCTGTGATTGCATAGCCTGCGGGATGGATTGCTGCATTCTGTTTGCTGGCACAGGTTAGTACGTATCCTTGTATTGCCGAAGCCGGGTAAATACCTCCAGTTCATTACTCAAATGCGTCGAAAAATGCTTTTCCACCGACGCTATAACCTCTTTGTCACCACAGCGCAAAAATGGGTTAATTTTTAACTCTAGCTCAAGAGTGGTTGGCAGGCTTGGTTCGTCTCGAGCACGCCGTTGTTCAACGAAAGCTGTGTACTCAGGTACGTCTCGGTTACTGGGCATAACAGCTGCAGCGAAAGCCAGGTTCGCCAGAGTGTATTCGTGCGTACAATAGATACGTGTGGATACCGGTAGTTCCGCAATAGTATCAAGCGATGTTTTGAATTGCGCAGCCGTTCCGCCAAGTAGTCGCCCGCAACCCGCCGAGAATAAGGTGTCGCCGCAAAACAGGCTGACCTCATCGGCTTGCTGGAGAATGTAAGCGAAATGGATTTCGGTGTGACCGGGAATAGACATAACGCGCAGTGAAATCCCGTGTATAGGTGATACTAATTCACCGGCCTGCAGGGCATGGCTAACCTGAGGGATAGCGGGTGTGTCAGGCCCATAGACGGGGCACTGGTAGTATTCAGTCAGGCCATTAATACCATCGGTATGGTCCCAGTGCCGATGGGTAATGACTATGGCCCCAATGCGCTGCTGGTGCGCCTCCAAGTGGGCTATTACCGGTTGAACTTCACCAGGGTCTAGCACAACCACTTTATTGGAGTTTTGCTGTTCGAGCACCCAAACATAATTGTCACGGAGTATGGGGACTGCCTTAATTTCTACCATCTACACATTCGCTGTATCGCTGTTGCCTTAACGCCCAAAACACGAGGGTATTTACCCGTATAGTAATTCCTTGTGTTCGGCGGTTGCCTGGTTCAGTATAATTCTTGAATATTCATGCACCGCCTTACTTTAGCCTTTAGATTAGCCATCATGACTCCTCATAAGCGTGTTATTGCTCCGCTACATCAAACCATTGCCAATATCGCCGAGTGGTATGATACGCCACTTGGCAAGTGTGTACTTGCCGCTGAACAACAAGTGCTCAACGACGAACTGAGCTGCCTGTTTGGTTATCACCTGATGCAACTCAGTGTTCTTCCTCATCACCGGCTTTCTGAATCAAGCCGCATCAATCACTGCTTCACGCTAGCCCCCTCCGTAGTAGACGCTACCCGTGCCCGCGAGCAGCTGTGCGATGTACAGGGCCTCTCCGAGTTGGATGCCTTACCGCTAGCCGATGAATCTATCGATGTCACCATATTGCACCATGTCCTGGAGTTCTCCAGCAATCCGCATCAGGTGTTAAAAGAGGCGGCTAGAGTAACCGTTGCGCGAGGGCACATTGTTCTATTTGCCTTCAACCCTATTAGCGCTATGGGGTTGATGCAGTTGTGCTGCCAGTTTTTTAGCAAGCAAGCGATATGGCAGCGACGTCCGCTGCGCATTTCACGTATGCGCGATTGGTTAGAGTTTTTAGACTTCTCCTGCTTGGGCGTTCGCCACGTTTCGCATAACCTTCCTATCAACAATGCGCGTTACCTTGGTCACAGTCAGTTTGCCGAACGTAGGATCAGTAATCGGTTGCCGCTTAGCAATGTATATTGCATAGTCGCGCGCAAAGACAAAGTCGGGCTTACCCCGATAAAACCCGCATGGGAAAATAGCCGGTTCTTGGGGGCTCAACCTCTACCGAAGCGATCGATGAGTTCACGCTCGCCAGAATCGGCTCTTATACTGCCCCTGCGTCGTAGAAACAGAATTAAATAAGGTATATAACTTCTTGAAAAAAATAGAATTATTCTCTGATGGCGCCTGTAAGGGTAACCCAGGCCCCGGGGGCTGGGGTGTACTGTTACGCCATGAAGGAAAAGAAAAAAGCTTGTACGGTGGCGAGGCACAAACCACCAATAACCGCATGGAGCTACTCGCAGCCATTGAAGGCTTAGGCGCACTGAAAGAAACCTGCGAGGTTGTCCTAACTACAGACTCCCAGTACGTGAGAAAAGGCATTACCGAGTGGATCACCAACTGGAAGCGAAATAACTGGCGCAATGCTGCGAAAAAACCGGTTGCCAACAAAGACCTGTGGCAGGCCCTTGATGAGCAAGCGCAAAGACATAAAATTACCTGGAAGTGGGTAAAAGGTCACAGCGGTCATCGCGAGAATGAAATAGCGGACCAATTGGCCAACAAAGGCATAGAGGACTTATAGGTGAGGCAGGTCGTACTCGATACAGAAACAACCGGCCTCGAGCCGGAGCAAGGCCACAAAATCATTGAAATTGGTTGTGTAGAGTTAGTTAATCGTAAATTGACGGGCCGCCACTACCACCAATACATCAAGCCAATGCGTGACATTGACGAAGGCGCAATGGAAGTTCACGGCATTACTAACGAAATGCTCGAAGACAAGCCGGTATTCGCGCAAGTCGCCGATGAGTTTCTGACCTTTATAGGCGATGCTGAACTGGTTATCCATAATGCCCCCTTTGATGTCGGCTTTTTGGATAACGAGCTTAAATTGTTGAACCGTGGGCTTGCGTTAATCGCCGACCGGTGCGGCATACTCGATACCCTGGTGTACGCGCGGCGCAAACATCCTGGGCAAAAAAATAATCTGGATGCCCTTTGCAAACGCTACATGGTCGACAACTCTCAACGAGACCTCCATGGGGCACTGTTAGATGCGGAGATTCTGGCCGACGTTTATCTGCTGATGACCGGCGGGCAAACCAATCTAGCGCTAGGGGGGAACCAGTCTGGTTCCGGTGATCAAGAAGGGGAAGACCAAATTGTACGGCTAGACGTATCCCGACCAGCACTCAAAGTGTTAGCCCCTAGTGAAGAGGAACTCTCTGCCCATAGAGAAAAGCTCAGCACAATAGACAAAGCCTCTGGTGGAAATTGTGTGTGGCTAAAAAGTTAGATACCAAAGCCAAATAAGAAAATCCACACAATAAAAAAGGGCCCTCGGCCCTTTTTTATTGTGTGGAGGAGCCCCTTATACCATTTGGTAAACCGCAATAAAGCCAACAATACCCAAAACAAAGGTATAGGGCACAGCCATAATCACCATACGGCCATAGGACAACCGAATAAGCGGCGCTAACGCTGATGTTAGCAAGAACAGGAATGCTGCTTGCCCGTTGGGTGTGGCAACACTGGGCAAATTGGTACCCGTATTAATCGCCACAGCTAAAAGGTCGAAATGCTCACGGGTGATGGTGCCGGCATCAAGCGCATCTTTAACTTCAGTTATATAGACGGTAGCCACAAATACGTTATCGCTAATCATCGACAAAAAACCATTTGCGGCAAAGAACATTGGGCCTTGCAGGTTCTCATCCAAATCTAGCAGCATATGGGTAATTGGCTGGAAAAGGTGCTGATCGTGTATAACCGCAACGATTGCAAAAAACACCACCAACAGAGCGGTGAAAGGCAGCGCCTCTTCGAATGCATGGCCTATGCGATGCTCATCAATTACACCATTAAAGGCTGTGAGCATAATGATGACAGCTAACCCAATTAAGCCAACCTCAGCTACATGCAGCGCGAGGGCGACAACTAGAAATAGCGCACCAGCGGCCTGAATAATAAGCTCGCATTTTTCTCGGGTAGTGCGCTTCGCCGACTGCACCTTATCGAAATCCGTAAGAATTTTACGAACACTTTCTGGCAACTCCGAACCGTAACCAAAGAATTTAACCTTCTCTAAGACTCCGCAGGTAATGAGGCCAGCAACGAGGGTTGGCATAGATACAGGCGCCATTTTGAGGAAGAAAGTAATGAAATCCCAGCCGGCCTCCTCTGCAATCACCAGGTTTTGGGGCTCGCCAACTAGCGTACAGACACCACCCAAGGCCGTACCCACTGCGCCGTGCATAATTAAGCTACGCAGGAATGCTCGAAAAGCCTCTAAGTCTTGGCTATGGGTATCTTGGACATTACCGTCGTCTGAATGGTCATAGTCTCCACCTGATCCGTGGTGGCCTGATGCAAACCGGTGATACACCCCATAAAAACCCACCGACACTGCAATCAACACCGCCGTCACCGTTAACGCATCGAGAAATGCTGATAAAACAGCCGAAACCAAGCAAAACAATAGCGATAACAAAACTTTCGAGCGAATACCCAGAAGGATTTTAGTGAATATAAACAGCAACAGGCTTTTCATAAAATAAATGCCTGCAACCATGAACATCAGTAGCAAAATCACTTCAAAGTTGGCTGCCGTTTCATGGAAAACGCTGTCTGGCGAGGTCATACCAATAGCTACAGCCTCGATAGCAAGCAGCCCGCCAGGCTGCAATGGATAGCATTTTAACGCCATCGCTAGCGTAAAGATGAACTCAAGCACCAACACCCAGCCCGCGAGAAAAGGGTTAATGGCGAAAAGTACCGGGTTAATAATTAAGAAAGCAATAATGGTTTGCTTGTACCAAGTGCCGGATTGACCAAGAAAATTATCGGCGAAGGCGCTTAGAGTGTTTTGTGACATGAGGATAAATCCTTAAAGATCAGCAGGTATGGATAAAACGTCTGATTTTAGGCTAAACAGAAATAAGGATAGACCATTCCGGCTATTAAAGCGTTTATAGGATTAAGTGTATTTCTGCTGCATCTGTTGGTATTACCACCAAAATCAGTACAAAAGCCGAGCATCTATAGCTAAAGCATAGGGTGATTTCACAGGGCCGCGTAAAATGAACTATCAACTAGTAAAATGCAAGCATTATCAGTCACTTAGAGTGAGCCAAACGTAAAGTTTTACCGAGCGAGTAGTGGTGCGAGTATTTGTGAAAACGGTAAAGGTTTAGACTTGGCGCCGTGCTCAGCCTGGGTGCCAGATAATAGCGTGTGACAAAATCGAGATTTTCTATTAAGGTTCGAAGGTAACTCTAAGAAAATTAAAGACTTTTTGCCGATCCATATTATACTTAGATGGTCTTAGGGTATGGTCGCAGGCCGTTAACTTGTGCAAAGTATCGAGTAAATATTAAGTAATATGGTTATTATCACCAGAATCGTAATAACCCAAGCGACAGGCGCTTGGGTTATTTGCCAAAAGTTAAATATACAGTTGAGGAAAGTTGTATTGTGAAGCGGTCAACGGATGCTGTGAATTTTCAATCGTTGAACATGGTGCGGGAAGAACTCGTCGCTACAATCGAGGAGTCTGCGCGCACCCTAGAAAACTTTGTTAATCAGCAAGAGGACACCAAAGCGCTACAAAGCTGCATAGATGGTATTCGCCAGATCGTCGGGATTTTACGGTTAATCCAGTTTAACGGCGCGTGCTTGTTAGCTGAAGAGCTTCTCGTTACTGCAAACGATATATCTCCAGGTAACAGCGGCCCAGAGTACGATAAGCGTTTAGTCGTTATTTCCAATACATTCTTTGTTTTAACCAGATACTTAGAATACATTCAACAAGTTGAACGAAAAGTTCCTATCTTGTTGGTCGCTCAGATAAACGAATTAAGAAAGCTGCGTTCCGAGCCAGCCTTGACCGAATGTCACTTTTTTCATATAGACCTCGGCAAATCGCCACAGATACCGGCTTTCGATACGCTTGATACCCACGGTGAACCCTTTCAAAACACCGTGCGCCGCCTGCGTCAAATGTATCAAATTGGCTTACTCGGGCTGGTTCGGGAAAAACAACTAAAAAATTCTCTGGCCTTAATGCGAAGAGCGATGATTCGCATGCAAAGATTAACGGGTACCAAGCCCCCCCTTGCACTGCTGTGGTGGATGGCGAATATAACCCTCGACGCAATGAATGCACAGGGCATGGCCATCCTTGAAACGCGAAAATTGCTCTTTAGCCGAATTGACCGTGTTTTACGTCAGGTACAAAATAACGGCGAAGCTGCATTAAACTCGGCGCCGCCGCGAGCGCTCCTAAAAGAACTGGTCTACCTTATAGCGCTCTCAGGAAAAGATTCCGACGATATCCGCACCATTCGCAGTAATTACGGTATAGAGTCTTTTGCTTATAGTGACAAAGACCTTACCAATGAACGCGATGCACTCCACGGCCCAAGTGCTCATACCGTCATGTCACTGGCTAAAGTACTGCAATCCGAGCTTACCAACACCAAAAGAGTACTCGAAAGCGCCGCCCAAAGTGAATCTCAAAGAGTAGATGATATTGATGAATTTATAGCCAACCTGCATAAAATTGCCGAAATACTCGCAATTGTTGGCTTAACTTCGCCGAGCAATATTTTGCGCGAGGAAATTAAGCGAATTCAACTATGGAAAATGGCGGAAGATGGGCCTGATGGTTCGGAGCTTGCCGACGTAGCCAATACCATGCTTTACCTCGACAGTGCCGTACTCGCACTTGAAAGCGCCAAGCTGTCCGATGAAAAACTCGCCGAAGCTAACAAAGTCGCCCAACAGGAAATTGTAGCCTCAACTGAATTGTCAGAAGCAGGGCGCATTGTTATCGAGGAGTGTGAGGCGGGCCTTTCTTTAACAAAACGAGCTTTAACCTCCTTCTCGGACTCCAATTTTGATACTGGGCATATCCGTAACATCGCCAAAACACTCAACACTGTTCGTGGCGGCATGATTATGCTCAAAAAAGACCGCGCAGCCGATATTCTAGGGCAATGCGTTCGTTTTGTTGAGGACGTGCTAATGGATCCTGATCGCCCAGCTGCACTGAAAGAATTACTTGAAACCTTTGCCGATGCAGTGGTGGCCGTTGAATACTATTTAGACTCCGCCAGCATTAATTTAGAAATGGACGACACGGTTCTTAAAGTTGCCGAAGAAAGCCTAGAAGCGCTAGGGCATGCAGTCTATGGAGACGATTAAGCTCGAAAATCTGAACCTGCCAGCCAAGACCCAGTTAATTGTTGTTCTTAGAGGTAAAAAAATTCTTATCGGCGAGGTAAAGCAGCGCTTTATTTTCGATTTTACCGAGCTCAGCTTTCTATCGTCTTACCCCCTTCAGGTTCACAGATTAACTGAAAAGCTATTTATTCTTTGCCTTGAGGATGAGAGCATCTCGCTGCCATCATATCACTGGGTTGGCTTACGAGAATTATTGGGGAGCTTAAATATTGCTGACTTTAAGCAAGCCACTGGCGCTGTGCAAACAGCACATTGGCTTACTAGCCATCGCTTTTGTGGTTGTTGTGGGGCAAAAACGCAGCTCAACAAGAGTGAAGCCTGCTTGCAGTGCACCACGTGCAATACACAATATTTTCCCAGAATATACCCCTGTGTTATAGGGCTTGTAACCCGCGGTAACGCGTGCATTCTAGCTCGAGGCTCTAAGCACCCTCCAGAGCTATTCAGCACGCTAGCAGGATTTATCGAAACGGGGGAAACAGCCGAAGAAGCATTTGCTCGCGAAGTGGAAGAAGAGGTTGGGGTGAAGGTTAAAAATATTCGCTACATTGGCTCTCAGCACTGGCCGTTCCCTGCACAATTAATGCTAGGGTTTGAAGCAGAATATGATTCCGGCGAACTCGAAATTGACGGTAATGAAATTATAGAAGCCGGCTGGTTTAGCTGCGAAAATTTGCCCTCAATCCCCCCAGAGAGTACGATCTCGGGCCAGATCATTCGAGGTTTTGTAGCGCGCAATACTTAAGACACTCTTGGGCACCCCTATTAAAAGCTTTTTCCTTTGGCTTTGCGTGCGGATTCATACGTAAGGCAAAATTTACAGGCATGCTGGTGGGCTTGCAAAAGATTATAACGCCGTGCATGGATCGAACGCAAAGGCCCGGAGGCTGGGGCCTAGCAAGCCTTAATGCAGGGTTGTTCTGCTTGAAAAGACAACCAACTTGTCGTTGCGCAGATCGCCTTGCTCTTACGCTTTCTCGACCGCGTAGTGACTAAAATCAATTAAAAGAGGTGCCCTTTAAAATGTTATATAGCGGCTTCGTCGGGCTAACCATTTTATTATCGTTGGTAGCTATTTATTTTGGGCTTAAATTCATTGGGCGGGGTGCTTGGCTGCTCGCTTGGATGCGCGGTTGCGCCGGTATTGGGCTCCTAGTATTGGCTGGCCTACTCCTGTTAACAAGCTTAGATTTACTGAGCTACACACAGGTGTTAACCAGTAAAACCCTCGGTACTATTAGTTTCGAGCGCAAAGACGACCAATACTTTAAGGGTACCCTGACGCTAATAGTTGAGGGTACAGAAACAGAATATGAACTTTATGGTGATCAGTGGCAAATTGATGCACGTATAATAACCTGGACCGGTATGCTACAAATGATGGGTGCCAAACCTGGCTACAGATTAGACAGATTAAGCGGTCGTTACTACTCGCTAGAAGATGAGCACAGAAAGAAGCGTAGCGCCCATCAGCTAAGCTCCAGTGAATATTGGGTGGACATATGGAGTTGGTTACAGTCCAGCGGTGGCATGGTGCCTCTAATAGAAGCTAACTACGGCAGCGCCACCTATTTACCCATGGAAGACGGGGCTTTCTACGAGATAGGGCTTAGTGCAAATGGCCTTTTAGCAAAACCCATGAACGATGTCGCCGAAAATGCAATAAAGCGTTGGCGTTAACAACAAACCCTATTGTGGAGTAACATCTTGGAATTCCTTGCAGACTACGGATTATTTTTTGCCAAAACATTAACGATCGTTGTGGCTTTGGCTGTCATCATTACACTAATTGCCGCTTCTAGCCTTAAAGGCCATGGCCAATCGAAGGGCCATATAGAAGTTACAAAATTAAATGAGAAACTCGACGATATTGTTGAGGGCATAAAATCAGTTGTACTTCCAGCAGACGAGTTAAAACTTGCCGAAAAAGCACGAAAAAAAGAAGAAAAAGAAGAAAAGAAAAAAACGAAGGCCAAATTAAAGGCCGCAAAAAAACAATTGGCATCAAGCACAGAAAATGAAAACGAAGAGTCCAACTTAACTGAAGAGCCTGTTAAACGTTTATTTGTAACCGACTTTGACGGTGACATAAAAGCCTCAGCTACTGAAGAATTACGTCAAGTTGTCACGGCTATTCTTTCTTTGGCCAATCAGAATGACGAAGTTGTGGTTCGCCTGGAAAGCCAAGGCGGTATGGTTCACAGCTACGGCCTGGCCTCCAGTCAACTTCGCCGAATCACAGATAAGGGTATTCCACTAACCGTTTGTGTCGATAAGGTAGCCGCAAGCGGCGGCTATATGATGGCGTGTGTGGCCAACAAGATAATGAGCGCGCCTTTCGCCATTATCGGTTCCATTGGCGTTGTTGCTCAACTACCTAATTTTCACCGATTACTGAAGAAAAACAACATTGATTATGAAATGTTTACGGCTGGCGAATATAAGCGAACCATAACAATGTTTGGAGAAAACACCGAAAAGGGCCGCAAAAAATTTGTAGAAGACCTAGAAGATACGCACGAGTTATTTAAAGACTTTATTAAAGACAACCGTGAAGCCGTTAACGTGGATGATGTTGCAACCGGAGAAATCTGGTTTGGCAAACGAGCGCTAGACAAAAACCTTATAGATGGCCTGCAAACATCTGATCAATATTTACTTGAGGCATGTGACAGCAGCGAAGTGTTCGAAATAAAATTCGTAGAGAAAAAAAGCATTGCCGAAAAGTTGGGCTTAAACGTTGAGGCTGCGCTAGAGGGTGCATTCACCAAAATACTGCAAAAACTTAACACCCGTATATTCAATTGACGCGAAATTATCGCTACGTTTCCAGTAGTATCAGCCCCTAATCCCGCCGCAGTTTATCGGAAACTGCGATAGGGTTGGGGAAGTTAAAGATTACGATATAGCTCGATATTACGAAGCTAAAAATAGCCGCGGTCTGAATAAGCAGTGATGCTTTCTCGCCAATCAAGTTGGTAGATACGGCTACAAAAACAATCAACAAAGAAAACTCACTAATTTGGCCCAATCTGAAGCCAATATCCCATGCCAAGCTTTTCTTTTCGCTCTGCTGCCGTAGCAACCCATAAAAAATGACGGGCTTCGCTACCAAAATTAGGCTCGCATATACAACTGCAGCAATTAACACCTGCGGCAACAACGCAATATTGAGCTGCGCACCTAAACTAAAGAAAAACAGCACAAGAAAAAAGTCTCGAAGAGGCTTAAGGTTTAAGGCAATATATTGCGCAATAGGACTCGTCGCTAGCGAGATACCGGCAATAAAGGCACCAATTTCTGCCGAAAGGTTACATAGCTCAGCGAGTTCAGCCAACCCAAGGCACCAACCAATAGCAACAAGAAAGATATATTCATGAAACCGATCGAAGCGAGTTATCAGTTTTAATAGCACATATTTAACGAACAGAAACGCACCTAAAACGAGTAATGGCAGTGCAGCCAAGGCCAACACCAGCTGCTTAACTTCTACTCGACCTTCATCACCGCTTAACAGCACTAGGAGGCAGAAAATTGCAATAAAATCCTGCAGAAGAAGCAGGCCGATCATAAGTTCGCCAGTATGCTTGTGATGAAGAACAGTGGTTGGTAGTAACTTGATCCCAATAATGGTGCTGGAAAACATGGAAGCCATACCAATAATCAACGACTCAGTTACAGAAAAGCCGAACGCGAAGCCCACACCAGCGCCGATTAGGGCAAAAGCGGCACTGCTGATCAGTGCAATATGAGTGGCACTTCTAAGTACCGAAATCAGGGCTTTAGGCTGCATATCCAGCCCGAGCAAGAAAAGAAGAAATATTATTCCTACCTCGGCCATTTCAGCGATATGACTCACTTCAGTTATAACCGAAAAACCAAAGGGACCCAACGCTACACCTAAGACAATATAGGCAACAATCAGCGGTTGTCGGGTATAGAGTGCAAATGATGCAAGTACCGCTGCGCCACAAAAAATGGCAAAAAACGCACTGAAAATATCGCTGTCCATAGGGAAATTTGAAGCCCAGCAGAGTGGAGTATGCTTTTAGTTTAGCATTTATCGCTGTTAGCGGCGGTGGCGTAAATTTAAATTAGGCCAAAAAAAATGCAAAAAGACGAATGAAGATAGAGAGCAAAGGGCGGTAAAATAAGTGCAGCCAAGGAAATTGCCTGCACTTTTATAGCGCCGACCCAAAAATAGGGGGGTAATGGGTCTAGCTACGCCGACGAAAGAGCGGCTGAGGCTCATCCACGCCCGCCTGATATTGCTCACTAAAAACCGACAAACTGTTTTTAACAGATTCGACAGAGAAGGTATCGGGTATCTCAAAACTGGTGAAACCACAGCGAGAAAGGTAATACATTTGGTCTTGAATGAAGTTACCTATAGCGCGGATATCACCCTGATACTCATATTGTTCACGTAACGTTCGCGCTAACGAAAAGCCGCGACCATCGGTAAAAACAGGAAAGTAGATGGCGACCATATCTGTGCCCACCAAGACATCACTAAAAGTACTGGCGTCCTCATCTCCCTCAACCCAAAAAGTGATATTTTTGCCATCTCTATTTTGGGATTTGTAGTCAGCCAATGGAACAATGCACGCGTGCGTGGCTAGTGTCTCTTCTGTACAGTCAGCTGAATCTGACAAAAACTTCCAAGCGTTGGAAGCAAGTTCTCCTTCCTTAATTAGCTTTGGCATAAACTCGCTCCTTAAATCTCTCAATTCCGACTCTGTTATAGGTTTCCCCAAACTCTTCACCTTCGACTCTGCTTTCAACGTACACATCGACTAGCTTGCGTATAACGGCAGTCATTTCTGCACGTGAAAAAGAAGGGCCGAGTACCTTGCCCAGGGATGCATTTGTACCAGCATTACCGCCAAGTTGGACTTGATAGAACTCTGAACCTTTTTTATCTACACCTAAAACACCAATATCACCGATGTGATGATGGCCACAGGCGTTCATACAGCCTGATATATTCAGGTTTAAATTACCCAGGTCATAGAGGTAGTCAAGGTCATCGAACTCGCGCTGAATAGCTTCCGCAACTGGGATAGATTTGGCGTTAGCCAAGGAGCAGAAGTCGCCACCAGGACAACAAATTATATCGGAAAGTGTACCAATATTAGCCGTGGCAAAACCATTTTCCTTCAGTGATTGCCATAAATTGTAGAGCTTACCCACAGGCACATCCGCCAGCACAATATTTTGTTCGTGGGTTGCTCGCACTTCTCCGAAGGAGTAGTTATCGGCAAGGTCGGCAATGGTTTCGAGCTGTGCGTCGGTTATATCACCGGGGGCAACACCGGTCGGTTTAAGCGACAGCGTTACGGCTCGGTAACCCGATACGCGATGTGCGGTTACGTTTCGGCTTAACCAATTGGAAAAGGCTTTGTTATTTTCAGCTTGTGAAGACAGTAGGGCGGTTGCTTCTACTTCGTCCGCCGTTTCGTAATCGGGTTCTGTAAAGAAACTTTTTGCTCGATTAATCTCTTTGTCGGTAAGAAGCGTTTGGCTGTCACGAATAGGGGCCCACTCTTCTTCTACCATGCGGGTAAATTCTTCAACACCTTTAGCTTTCACCAAAATTTTAATGCGCGCTTTGTATTTGTTATCTCGACGACCGTATTTGTTGTATACGCGAAGTATCGCCTCGAGATAGGTGAGGATATCCTGTTCGGGCAAAAACTCACGAATGACACTGGCAATAACAGGCGTTCGCCCAAGGCCGCCACCAACAAGAACGGTAAAGCCAGTGGCGCCACTTTCGCTTACCACCAACTGCAATCCTATATCGTGAAATCGAATCGCAGCACGATCTTGTTCGGTTCCAGAAACGGCAATTTTGAATTTGCGGGGCAAAAAAGCAAACTCTGGGTGGAAGGTCGACCATTGACGAATAATTTCGCAGTAGGGTCTTGGGTCTACGTATTCATCGGTGGCAACACCGGCAAACTGGTCGGTGGTTACATTACGAATACAGTTACCGCTGGTTTGCACTGCATGCATTTCAACTTCGGCTAGCTCTCCAAGGATAGAGGGTACCTCTTCGAGCTGTGGCCAGTTGAGCTGAATGTTTTGACGAGTGGTTACATGGCAATAACCTTTATCGTAGTGGCGAGTAATGTGTGCGAGCTTGCGCAACTGCTTCGAATTCAGCATGCCGTAGGGCACAGCAATGCGCAACATGGGTGCAAGGCGCTGCACATACAAACCGTTTTGAAGCCGCAAAGGTAGAAATTCTTCTTCCTTTAATTCGCCAGCCAAAAACCTCTGGGTTTGACCTTTAAATTGGGCTACTCGTTCGCGGATGATGGTGTGGTCATGTTCGTCGTAAACGTACATTAAAGTTTCTTACCTAAATAGATTCTATTGGCAAAATATCGAGGAGATTACGCCTCTCAATTGGCGTTAACCACAATAAAGCCAAGGGTTATTTGAACAAAAAAAGGAGCGAAATAATACAGGAAATCAATGTCACTCGCGAGTGCTATCGAGTGTAACCAATTTTCTTCAAAGCATTCCTCTGAAGGAGGTTTAAGCGCCATATAGCAACATTCTAATCGGCAACGTCACCAATGAGTTGGATCGATAAATTTTAACAAGAAAGTGTAAGCTGGGAAAATGTGCCATAGCGGGTGATACCGCGGAAAGGTGTCGTCAATGGCGAACAATCCAGCGTCATACGGGTGCTTAAAACCTTACAATTACTCATGTATTTACCTGCTTGCAGGGTGAGTTAAACGTGCTGATAGGTCAAAAAAGGGAAGGTATTGCACCATAAACGTGATTCATGCGCCTAAACCGTGATAAATGTCACACTTATATAGAGCTAATCGTCATAATTAAGTATTATTACTTGATAGGTATAGATGGATGAGGTTGAATACTTGTGAGGGGGAATGAACCACAGCGGTTAGTTCCTATTATCGTACTCGACAACTAACAAAATAAGGAGAGACGATGGAAGAAGATATCCAAATGATGGAAACAGGTGACAGCATTGCAGATGCCGTTGCCGCCGTTGCTCTAATTCTGATATTCGTGACAACTTGCGTTTTCTGGATTAGCGGCCAGTAGGGCTGCAATATGCAACGCTAAAGGATTCTAAAGCTGACGCCTATTGATTACTCATAGGGCTCAATATTGAAAACCCGCCCAAGAGGCGGGTTTTTCTTATCGACTGAATCTATCCACTCAATCTATCCACTCAACCTTTTTATTATTAATTGGCTAGCCCTGCTAAACCACGAGGCTAACAATCCCCACTAGTACCGCTACAAAAATCATAGTGAAAACGATGCCAACAAGAATATAGGGCATCACGCTGCTCTGAGAGAAATCAAGCTCTCTGTTTTTGTCGCTTTGCACACCAAAAGCGGCAGCTGCGGCTGTTTTAAGCAGTTGTAGAAAGCTGGGTGATTGCGGCGGTTTAATGCTGTTGGTCATGGGCTATATATCGAGTACCTATTGAATTCTCGGTATTCTGCCAGAGTTATGTGTTCAGTGGGAGGCTGGCGCACAATTATGCGCCAGTTTCAGTAACCGCTGTGGCTTAAGGCGTGTATTTAGGCGTTAGGCATCGCTGCACGGAAAACTGCGCTCTAAGTACGCCTTTAATAAGCAAGGCTAACGTAATGTGCAGAATCAGTCCCTTGGCCATCAGCGTTAGAAAGATATTTTTTCGCCAAACCGTACTTCTCATTGGCCGCATTGAGCTTTGCGTAACAATCTTTTCGCTCTAAGCCACTAGCTGCAGCACATTGAGTTCTTAACTCTTTGTACTCCGAGACTATGGCCTTAGCACTTTGATCGCTAAGTGCGACGCTTTGCGGCGAAGCGTGGGCGCAAAGTGTGGCAGTAAAAAACAACCCTACGATGGACGAAACTACAAATTTACCTCTATACATACGTACTCCATTTACCAGAAGGTTAAAAATTGGCCGTCTTGATAAATGGAGCATAGGACAGACCTTGCTTTCTAGTACTTATGTAGTAAGTAATGTGACGCATATCGATATTATTGGCATCGATTGCCACCTTGCCCCCAAACCTATCTCCCCTAGGCTTAGTAATCTAAGTTGGGTCGTAGCCATTTCTCGATTTCTTCGGCTTTTTTGCCTTTTCTACGGGAAAGAGCTTCTACCTGATCACGCCCAATTTTGCCCACATTGAAGTAACGTGCCTCTGGGTTTGCAAAGTACCAGCCGGAGACGGAGGCGGCGGGAAACATAGCATAGTGCTCGGTTAACTCAATTCCAATTTTAGCTTCGGCATCCAGCAGCTCGAAAAGCGTACCCTTTTCACTGTGATCTGGGCAGGCCGGGTATCCGGGCGCTGGGCGAACCCCCTGGTAAGCTTCCGAAATAAGGTCGAGATTGGAAAGCTGCTCATCCGTTGAATAGCCCCAGTACTGCGTTCGAATATCGTGGTGTAACTTTTCTGCAAATGCTTCCGCCAATCTGTCGGCCAGCGCTTTAACCATAATGGAGTTGTAATCATCGCCTTTCTTTTCGAATTCATTCGCTAACTCATCAGCACCAAGCCCAACGGTTACCGCAAAGCCCCCTATGTAATCTTGCTTACCGCAATCCTGGGGAGCTACAAAATCGGCCAGCGAATAATAGGGGCCATTGCCATTGGTTTTATCGACCTGTTGGCGCAGGTGGTGAAGGCGAGCAAGTGGGCTGCCATCGCCGCTAGATAGCACGAGGTCATCATCGTCAACACTGTTCGCTTTCCAAAAACCAAACACTGCTTTCGCTGTAAGAAGCTGTTTTTGGATAATGTCTTGCAAAATTTCCTGAGCGTCTTTAAACAGCTCTGTAGCGGCTTCGCCTACAACAGCGTCTTTTAGAATGGCTGGATATTTACCGGACAGATCCCAACTGATAAAGAAGGGCGTCCAATCTACATATGGCACAAGCTCCTCTAAAGGCACATTGTCTAAAACTTTTGTGCCCTCGAAGGTTGGCACTACAGGATTGAAAGCATTCCAATCAATTTGGAATTTGTGGGCAATCGCTTGGGCATAACTGAGTGATTTACGCTTGTTCTTTTGGTTTTTTCTACGTACACGTACTTTTTCGTACTCGCTGCTCACTTCCTTTATGAAGTCGTGTTTTTTTGTGTCTGACAGCAAGCGGCTTGCCACGCCAACCGCGCGGGAAGCGTCAGCAACGTAAATGGTCTGATTGAGGTTAAACTCGGGGTCTATCTTAACAGCCGTGTGGGCTTTCGACGTTGTTGCGCCACCAATAAGTAAGGGCAGGTCGATATTCTGTGCTTGCATTTCACGCGCTACTGTCACCATTTCATCCAGTGAAGGGGTGATCAGCCCTGATAAGCCGATGATATCGCACTTTTCTTTTACCGCTGTTTGTAAAATCTTGTCATAGGGCACCATAACGCCAAGATCTATAATCTCAAAGTTATTGCACTGCAAAACCACGCCCACGATATTCTTACCGATATCATGCACATCGCCTTTAACGGTGGCCATTAATATTTTGCCGTTTGACCGTGATTCTGCGGTTTTTTCTTCCTCTATGTAGGGCTGTAAATAAGAGACAGCTTGCTTCATAACGCGAGCCGATTTTACAACTTGCGGCAAAAACATTTTCCCTGCACCGAATAAGTCGCCGACAACATTCATACCATCCATTAACGCGCCTTCAATAACATCGAGCGGGCGGGTGGCTTCTTGACGCGCGGCTTCAGCATCTTCGTCAATATAAGTGGAAATCCCTTTAACCAGCGCATATTCAAGCCTTTTAGTAACCGGCTGCTGGCGCCACTCTAAATCTTCTTTGTGTTCGACTTTGGTCCCGTCTCCCCGGTACTTTTCAGCAACGGCTAACAGCGCGTCGGTGCCATTTTCGTTTTTATTGAGAACGACGTCTTCCACTATTTTTTTAAGTTCGGCTGGCAAGTCGTCATATATTGCGAGTTGCCCAGCGTTGACGATTCCCATATTCATTCCCGCTTGAATAGCATGAAACAAGAATACGGAGTGAATGGCTTCGCGGACAGGGTTGTTCCCGCGAAACGAAAAGGACACATTACTGACGCCACCTGACACGCCTGTGCCCGGCAGATTTTTGCGTATCCACTGAGTGGCCTCAATAAAATCGACCGCATAGTTGGCGTGCTCTTCAATCCCCGTAGCGACCGCAAAAACGTTCGGGTCGAAAATAATATCTTCCGGGGGAAAGCCTGCCTGCTGGGTCAACACATTGTAAGAGCGCTCACAAATTTCGATTTTACGTTTAGCCGTATCAGCCTGGCCTTGCTCATCAAAAGCCATAACAATTACGGCCGCACCGTACCGACGGCACAACTTTGCCCGCTCGAGAAATTCGGCTTCGCCTTCCTTAAGGCTAATGGAGTTAACAACTGGCTTGCCTTGAATACAACGTAGGCCAGCTTCAATTACATCCCACTTAGATGAATCGACCATAATCGGCACGCGCGCGATGTCGGGCTCGCCGGCAATGAGATTGAGGAAATGCGTAATAGCCGCCACGGCATCAAGCATACCTTCATCCATGTTTATATCGATTATCTGCGCGCCTTCATGCACTTGCTGTTGGGCTACTTCGAGTGCCTCGGCGTATTTTTCTTCAAGAATTAGGCGTTTAAATCGTGCAGAGCCGGTAACATTGCAGCGCTCACCCACGTTAACGAATAACGACTCGCGGGTAATAGTGAAAGGTTCCAGCCCCGCCAAACGGCAGGCCTGCTGTATTTCCGGGATTTTACGTGGTGCATGGCCCGACACCACTTTTGCAATAGCCTCTATATGTTCAGGGGATGTTCCGCAACAACCGCCAATAATATTCACATAACCATTGCGTACAAAACCTGCAACAATCGCTGCCATCTCTTCAGGGGTTTGGTCATATTCGCCAAACTCATTTGGCAAACCAGCATTGGGGTGTGCCGAGACAAAACAGTTTGACACCCTAGACAACTCTTGCAGGTAAGGCTCAAGCTCACGAGCGCCCAGCGCACAGTTGAGGCCGATCGATAGAGGCTCGGCATGGTTAAGTGAATTGTAAAATGCCTCTGTTGTTTGTCCTGTAAGCGTACGGCCAGATGCGTCAGTAATAGTACCCGAGATCATAATGGGCAATTGCTCACCCAGCTCATCAAACACCGCTTTAACCGCAAACACAGCAGCCTTAGCGTTGAGGGTATCGAATATGGTTTCAATAAGAATAATATCGGAACCGCCAGCAATCAGCCCTTTGGTAGACTCCATGTAATTGTCTACCAATTCTTCAAACGTCACGTTACGAGCACTGGGGTCGTTAACATCGGGAGAAATGGAGGCTGTCCGGCTGGTGGGGCCTATAACACCCGCGACCCAGCGGGGGCGGTCAGGGTTTGCAGCAGTAAACTCATCGGCCACCTGGCGTGCTAGACGGGCGGAAACTTCGTTCAACTCATAAGCGATAGCTTCGAGGGCGTAATCCGATTGGGAAAGCCGGGTGGCGTTAAACGTATTTGTTTCTATGATATCGGCACCCGCAGCAAAATAGGCGCGGTGGATATCTGCAATAATATGCGGTTGGGTAAGGCTCAATAAATCATTATTACCGGTTAGATCCTGATGATACTGGGCAAAGCGTTCGCCTCGGTAATCTGGCTCCTGAAGCTTGTGCCGTTGAATCATCGTTCCCATAGCGCCGTCAAGTATAAGAATACGCTGCTGAATGGATTGACGAAGTTGCTCGGCTCGTTTTAGCTGCTTTGGATTCATGGATAAACCTTTACTGATATCGTTCTGCTTCATCTATATCAATATATTTCGATATAGCTTTGTCGGCGCATGCTACCAGAATAGGGGCTGCAACGCACCTCGTAGCATAGCCCTTAATCCAGCCGATTTATGGCTCTCCAGCGCTATAATAGTGAAGGTGATGTTTTTTAATGGCTGGATCAGCTAATATACCCCACTAAATCACTCAGGTATTCACTCAACTTCCTTACACGGGAAGGCAATATTTGCTATTGGACTATTAATGCTGAACGTAACAATTACGCCGTCTGGGCAAACCTACTTGAAAGAGTTATTAGATAAACAGGATTGTGAAGGTATTGGGATACGCATGTTCGTTTCTAACCCCGGTACGCCGCAAGCGGAAACCTGTATCGCCTATTGTCGGCCCGGCGAGATAAATGAGGAAGATCATACGCTTGAAATGAACGGTTTTACCGCATACTTCGAGGACCGCAGCGTACCGTTTTTGGATGAGGCCAAAGTAGACTATGCCTCAGACAAAATGGGAGGGCAGCTAACCATACGAGCGCCCAATTCCAAAATGCCTAAAATTAATGACGATAGCCCGGTTGAAGACAAAATTAATTACCTGCTCCACAACGAAGTAAACCCAGGCTTGGCTTCCCACGGCGGAAACGTGAGCCTTGTGGAGGTTACTGAAGAGAAGTTTGCGATATTAAAGTTTGGTGGCGGCTGCCAAGGCTGTAGTGCTGTGGACGTAACCTTAAAGCAAGGGGTTGAGAAAACACTGGTAGAGAAGATCCCTGAGCTACAAGGTGTAAGGGACGTTACCGATCACACGGATAAATCCCAAGCCTATTACTAAGCCTATTTATTACTAAGCTTAATGCTATCGAGGCCGCTAAGGGCTAATTTGTGTGGTAGCTAAGGCCAAGTTAAAGCATTCTATACAGCGCTCAAGATCCGTCTTGATGCGCTTTTTTTTCGTTGGTAGGAAAGGCTGGAGTTTATAGAAGCGGGCTAGATGCTATTCGCCGTCAATAAGGTTTTCGCTGTGTTCAAGCAGCATCTCGATAAAGTCGAACTGGGCGGAACCATTAAGCGTTGATCGTCGGCAATCGATGATCAATGTATCACTCCAATCAACGTCATAGCGATCCAGCTCCAAAACACCATCGTGACGACGACTAAATCCAATGAGCAGGGTTCTCTCTGGCTCTGAACGAAGTATGGTTTGAATGTTTTGAAGGAAGTTTTGAAGCGTAACGAAGTCTGTAATTTGGTCGCAGATTTCCATCGGCGCAAAGATGTAATCGAAACCAGACATTTCAGCTATTCGAATATCAAACCAGTCCGACATAGTGTCGTACATATCGGATATAGGGTGGCTAAGCTCGCTTGCCGTATGAATGTAACTAGCATTCAATAGAGTGGTCATGAATCAGTACCCCAAAAATTATTAGTGGTTGCAGACACACTCCCTGTTTTTCACGCGCTTTTTCAAAAGTAAATAAGCCCGCTGATCTAATCCCTATTTTTTAGCTGGTGTAACCTCAAAGCCGACTAATGTATTCATTACCTTAATGCATAACAAAGTATATGCTTTAGCTGGTCGAGAAATTACCAGTAAACCCTATAAAAATCCACCACTTTTGACCGGTAAAAATGGCGCTTTCCATAAAAAAACTGGCACAAACACTTAGTTTCTCCTATGTATGGCGCATAGAACACCAACATAAAGTGTGATCATATTTGCGCCAATCAACAAAAGTACAATCAATACAGGCTGTTATGACAGTTTTGTTATGTTTTTTCTAGCTTTAGCGATACACAACAAGACACAGAACAAGAATTGATGTTTTATACGTAAAAATACCAACCCTAGAAAAAAGAATGGCACAAGTTCCGGGTCGAAACATTGCGCCATATCATGCGTGCGAGGCTTTAGGAGAGGCGGCTGGAAAGCGCTGTTTTAAGCTTTTCTGAGGTGCTAAGCAGCATATCTTCGGTAGTTTGCCAATCAATGCAAGCATCCGTTACGGAAACACCGTACTGAAGGTCGTCTAGGTTGGCAGGAATCTTTTGATTACCGGCACCGATATTACTTTCAATCATCACCCCAATAATGGACTGATTACCTTCCAGGATCTGATTGCTCACATTTTCCATAACCAGTGGTTGTAACTCATGGTTTTTATTGGAGTTCGCGTGACTGCAGTCGATCATAATGTTGCTGGCAACACCGGCATCCGTAAGCGCTTTTTCACACATCGCAACACTAACGGAATCGTAGTTTGGCTTACTATTACCACCGCGAAGTACCACATGCCCATAGGCATTACCGCGCGTGGTAATCACCGAAACCGAGCCATGCTTATTAATACCTAGAAACCGATGGGCGCTGGAAACCGATTGTAAGGCGTTAATAGCAACGGTTAAGCCTCCATCAGTACCATTTTTAAAGCCAACCGCGGATGATAGACCGCTGGCCATTTCACGGTGCGTTTGTGATTCTGTTGTGCGCGCCCCAATCGCAGACCAGCTAATGAGGTCTTGCAAATATTGAGGAGAGATCGGGTCCAGCGCTTCAGTTGCCGTAGGTAAGCCAATTTCAGCGATATCGGACAGAAGCTTGCGCCCAACATGCAGGCCATCGGCTATTTTGAACGAGTCGTTCATATAAGGGTCGTTGACTAAGCCTTTCCAGCCTGTTGTGGTACGTGGCTTTTCAAAATACACACGCATCACAATATAGAGCGAATCCTTTACCTGATCCGCTAGTTTTTTCAGGCGTTTAGCGTAATCAATAGCCGCTACTGGGTCGTGA
Source organism: Teredinibacter franksiae (assembly GCF_014218805.1). NCBI lineage: Bacteria > Pseudomonadati > Pseudomonadota > Gammaproteobacteria > Cellvibrionales > Cellvibrionaceae > Teredinibacter > Teredinibacter franksiae. The sequence continues at coordinate 34,144 of NZ_JACJUV010000005.1, forward strand.
ATTGAGCAGGGGCCAACGACAACAATTAGACGGGGGTCTTTTTTATCGAGGATATTGCGGACGGTCTCCCGTCCAGTGTTCACAGTTTCTAAAGCAATTGCCGAGAGTGGCTGTTCTTCCTGCAGTTGCGCAGGGGTAACGAGCACTTCCTGTGATACGACATTGAGGTCTTGAATATTGGACATAGGTCGATCCGGGTACTGACTCTTAGATAAGAATTTTTAGGTTTAACAAAACAGGCCCCTCTAGGGGCCTCTCGCGTGTGGGTCCATTGTAATGGATTAAGGTAACTAAAGGGTTGAATGGCCCTATAAAAAATGGCAATTATTAAGGAATATCCGCATATAACGCCAAATAGTCGATGGTTGGAAAATACAAAGCGCACTGGTATTCGCTAATGTCCCTGTGCTGCGCAAGAGAATCTCTTTCGCGTAATAGCGTGAGATAAAACTCAACTTGCTCTCTATGTAAAGCCTTCGCAGCCGTTATAAATACCTGCAGGTCTTCCCCAGCGGCAGGAGAGCTGGTTTTGTAATCGACAATCCAGCGTACATTGTTGCTGTCTATAAATGTTCTGTCGACGACAGCAATTTTTGCCGTGTCGCCGTAGCTTAACCGCAGCTCACAATGGCTATCACGATGCCGGTTATTGAGTAACCACAAGCCCGTTTCGCTTGTAAGAACGGCTTCCAGTGTTTCTGCCATGGAATCACAACAGCCGAGCGCCATCTCTTCGGTTAACCCAAGTTGCTGAAGCTGCGCACGCCAATAATCCGTTAACGCTGACAAACTCGGGACAAACGCCTGGGAGGCGCCGTTATCATGCAGCATTTTTAGCGATCGATGGAGCACAGTACCCAAAGCACGCACACGGCTATTCGCCGATGACTCAAAAGCCAAAAGGGTTAGCTCAGCAGCTTGGTTGTCATAATCCGGTAATGTCCATAGCTCTCGATTTTTAGACACTATCGATAATGGCTTAAACGTTATTGGCAGCCGCTCAATATAGGTTCTGATGCGTTTTCGCGGTACCTTGTTCACCGCTTCCTCTACGTGTACGGCCGATTCAACAATAAATTCAGCCCCGGCTGTTTGCCAAATTCTGGATAAAAAGCTGGAGCGTGCGGGCATCACCGGCTGCTCATCTTTATCGAGTTTTAGCTGCCCACTCAAAAATAAGCGCGCGCGAGCACGCGTACATGCCACATAAAAAAGGCGTGTTTCTTCATATTCGCTTCTTCGTTTGGCCTCGTTACGCAGTAAAGCCGTTAAAGGATCGGCTTCAGTTTCAGTGGAAGCGGCAATGGGGCTTAACAATAAACTGGCACGATCGTTAGCCAGCTGGCGTTCGTGCCAATATAACAAGGCGGGTGCATCGGGTCGGCTATGTTTATGCAGGTTGGGTAGAAACACGGTATCAAACTCTAGGCCTTTCGATTTATGCATGGTCATTACCTGTACTGCTCCGGGTGTTATTTCCGGCTGGGCATACAACTTTTCAAATGCGCGATCAAATAATTGGCGGTCCACTATTTTTCCGCCCTCGCAATGTTTACTTAACAATGCAAGGTAACCGTCAGTATCTTTCCGTTGCGATTCACTGCTAATTAACTCAGCTCCACCAAGCTTTAGCCAAGTGGCCTCGACAAGCTCTCTGGTCGATCGGCGCGAGATCATCGCCAAACTACTGTGTAGCGCCTGGTAAAAACGCGCCAGGCAGTGATGCCCATCGCCGCTAAGACGGAGCTCTGTTATAGCACGCTGTATTTTGCTAACAACACTGGAATATTTCGAGTCTGCACGCTTCGCTTCTAGGCCCTTGTTTCCAAGTCCTTTGGTGTCTGAGGACTTCGGTTCCGAGCAAGCACGGCTGAATAACGTCGACAGATCAAAATTATCGATGCCGCACCAAGGCGCGCGTATAAGCGTGAGCCAAGCAACGTTATCGGATGGATTTTCAAGAACACGGGTAAGGGCGTACAAATGCTGGATCCAGGGACGGGACTGCATAGGATCGATTTCAACTGCACTGTAGGGAACTCCGTGTAATTTCAACGCTGGCAATATATGAATCAGGTGATTTCGACTGCGTACAAGTATGGCTATCGACTGTGTAGGGTCTTGCTGTATCAAATGCTGTACTTGATCGGCCACATACGCAGCCTCGATTAAACCGTCCTCATCATCGGTAAAACCTACACATTTTGTGTAGGACTGGCTTTCACCTTTTGAAGGTGTAAACGCTTGAGATGCCGTGTAACGTACCGCACCTCGGCCAATATTGTCTGTAGCAGGGAAGGCTCCTTGAAAATGCTTATTGACCCACTGGATAATGGTGTCCGTTGAGCGGAAATTAACATCCAAATCAGCCTTTGTGCATGATTTCCCACCGAGCCCATTCTGTCGCACGTCAAGAAATATACCCACATCGGCATTGCGAAACCCGTAGCACGACTGCATTCCATCACCGACAACAAACAGTGTTTTACTATCGTCGTATTCCCACTCGCGTAATAACAAGCGAAGTAACTCTAACTGCGAATGAGAGGTGTCTTGAAATTCATCCACGAGTATATGTTTAAGAGAATAATCAAGCCTAAGCGCTAGGTCACTCACATCGCTATAGCTGCCTAGCGCAGCCTTAGCTCTCTCGGCTACATCAATAAAATCGACACTGCCTTGTTGCTGAAAAACAAGCTTTAAGTGTGCAACCAAAAGCGGTAGTAAATCAAACAAGGCTCTCAACGCGCCCCACTGCACAGTGGAATAATGCAAGTTGGGAAAAATGGCAACCAGCTCCAAATTGTCCCGCACTCCGTCAATCGACGATATTTCTGCGATCAGCTCTTGAAAGCGTTTTTTCTGTTGAGTAAAAAGCGCCTTTTGTTGTTTGTCGCCAGGCGGAAAACCATGGTTCTTGGTTAACCGTTTTAAGAACTCGTGTTTTGCCGTTAATGTAACGCTGGTAAGCGGCTTCCAGAACGTCGTTAAACCACTTTCCAAACACGTCTCTGCCGGAAAGGCAGTAACGCCCTTAAGCTTAGCGCCCTCAGAATGCGGTAAAATTTCAGTAAGATTAGAGCCAGCAAAATCCAATAGTTCGCAAAGTTCACTTTCATAAACCTTTAATGCGCTGCCAAGTTCTTCTAAAATGTTCTCCGCCCAAGCGGCAAGATTGCTCTCCAATTGTTGCTTTAGGTCATCGTGCTCGTTGCCGCTTATGTTGCCGGTTAATTTATACACTAACGGCAACCACTGATCTCGGGCATGCAGCAGGCCACTGAGTAAACGCGCTACACGATCGATGTCACAGTTAAGGTGGGTATACAGCGTTTGTAAAGCCTCAGGCCAAGCATTGCTGCTGCAGTTTTCTATAAGGGACTGCGCCGCCTGGTCGTAAGCGACAGAAGGGTCCTCTAGCAGCTGAGCTTTGCCACCCACAGCACTCATCATCGGCATTTGCTGTACAAGGCTGCCGCAAAAACTGTCTATGGTTTGGATTTTTAGTCGATGCGGTGTGGAGAGTAAATTCCAATGTCGGCTACGACTATTTTCGCATGCCGTCTTCGCCAGAAATAGCAGTTGTTGTTGATGAGGCTCGGCTATGCTTTCAATCTCATTTTTACTCAGGCCCTCTGCCTGCTCTAGGGCCGTAATAATTCGCTCTTTCATTTCCTGCGCGGCTTTACGCGTAAAAGTAATGCACAAAATTTCTTCGGGCGCATCACACACGGAGAGCAAGCCAAGTACACGTAGCGTTAACAGTCCGGTTTTTCCCGACCCGGCAGGAGCAGAAACAGCAAAGGATGTGTGTGGTGATATAGCCGCAGCCCGTGCCTGCGCATCTACAGGAGCATTCATTTGGCATCCCCCGTATTGTCGAGTTCCATCACATCCGGTGCTGCAGGAGCCAAATATTCCCAAAATAATAGCCCTGCAGGGTTTCGGCTCACATTGGCGACGTAGCCTTCAGCAATTTCCGTTGTGCTCGCACTTAAATCAGTAGACCACCATGCAATAGCCGCATCCCAATCGCTGGGTAGATCGTAGCGCTTTAACAATTCCGGTTTCGTCAGGCCTTGCAACTCAATCGCGCCGTTTGCTATACCGGAGTAGGCAATAGTTTTGTTGTTGACCTCCATATAGGCAACGCCAGCAAGATAAGTATCTTGCTGCAGGCCGTGAGCGTAGAGCGGCAATTGCGGACTAGGTAAAGGAGATTTTTGTAGGCCAGCCAAGCTTGTAGAACCGCTTTTATAATCAATAACCATACTGTTGGCCTGAGCGCTTTCGTGCGTTTGCACCGCGTCCAAGCGGTCTAGGCGAGTCTGGTACACGTAGCCTTCAACATCGATACGCATACTTTTTTCTATCGCCGTAACAGTAAAGGGCGCACGCTCAAGGTCAATAGCAATAGCTTGTTTTATTACCACCAGCGTTTCACTTTCATATAAAGATAACGCGTCGGCATAACTATGGAGATTGTGGCGTGCCATCAATTTTTGAAGCTGACGGTGTATCTCATTAGTAATAAAAGTGTCGATTTCACTTTCAGATAATAATTTTACCGCTTCAGAATCAACGTAAGTTTTCCAAAAGACGCCCAATACACCGTGGATCAAGCTACCTTTGATAAAGGGCGGAATGCCTAGGTAGCGGCTTTGCTCACCCTTTACGCCGAGGTCATATACCGCAAAAGCAAAAAACGGGTTGGCATTATGGAGTTGGAGCCTATAACTGCCCCCTCTCACAACACTGCCTTTTTCTAAGGGAGGACCATAGGTTGTGTCTACTTTTTCCAGAACTTGTTCGAACGCTACCGCTTGATCAATACGACTATCAATATCGCTTTTTACTTGATGAGCAGTGGTAATGCGCTTATTTGCAACAAGTGACGCCAATAGAGGGCTGTATTTTTGAGCTTCATCCACCTCGTTTACGCTAAAATAACTCAGTTGCGCCGCCGGATTGTCATCGCATAATTTATGCAGTAAGTTCTGTGCGTAACCCAGTTCGCGTTCAGGCGTAGCCCTTGGTGTAGAAAATTGTTTTTGCAATGCATAGGGAATAAGCGGGTTTGGCTCAGGTGCCGTAGGGTAACTATTTTCGGTTAACCCGATAATTCTACAGTGATCAAATGTTGACCCGGCGGCCTCGAGAATCCCCAGAATCTGTATAGGGCGTAACGGAACCTGCACGTGAAAAACTGAATCTCCAGCAAGATTTTTTAAAAGTGTTACCCAAGCCGAAAATGACATCACCTTGCTGTCACTGGCCTGAACGAGCATTGGTTCTAAACTTTCAATCAACGCCAATACCTGCCGAAAGCTTTCAATGGCCTGATATTCTCGGCTGTTAATTGTACGCGGGCCAGGCCAACGTAAAAATTCCAGCGTTTCAATCGTGAATTGCCGCCACTCTGTAGGGGTTTTCTTTTCCCGTGCATGGCGTAACGCTTGGATAAACTGCTGAAAACAATAAAAATCGGATGTGCGACTGCGTTTTGCTTCAGGTGTTTCGTCCGCTTCAACTTCGATTTCTACTGTGCGTTCGGCATTTTCCAGTGTAGATAGGTACAGTGCTTTAGAAAAATTGATCCCAGCATGTTGGGATAGGGCTTCTGCAGCGCGCAACCGTGCCTCAGACAAACCTTGCCCCCAATAAACGCAAAGATTTATAACACTAATGTCCTCTAGTGACGGCTGTTTCGTTTGCAACGACAGCAAATCAAAAACTGCACGTATAACCGGCTCGTCCAAAAGTCGGGGGCTTGCGGATATATCATAGGGAACACGTGGCGTATCGATGTGCGCGTTACTAATGTATTCGGGGTCAAAACAGCGATTAAAGCGCTGCTCTATTATTTGCCGGGTACTGGCAAGGTTGGGCACAACCACAGCAATTGTTGCGTTAGGAGGCAGTGAAGGTAACAGCCTTTCACACCAATCAGCAGCGGCATCAATTTCCTTTTCAAATGTTTCATATTGGCGCAGTTCGATACCTAGGCCAAAATCCGTTGACTGGTTTTCAGTTAAATGACCAAGAGTACTTGAAAAATGAGCAAGCAGTTTTTGCCATAAAGGACTTATTTCGGTAAACCCTAAAAGCTTTACAGCACGAGGCTTGGCGAGAAAATTATGGTGATAGGCCGAGTCAATACACGCTATGGCGGCTTCTTTTAAGAGCCAACCGTTAGTGCTGCAAAGTGCTTCCAATTCGGCTATGGCAGCAAGCAAAAATGTTGTTTCGGCGCTCTCAAAGTTTGCTATTTGGTCGAGTGGTAACTGCCACTGTTGAATTAATCGCCGTGCCTCCATAAGGTTTTTAGCCAGTGCTTGAGGGTTTACTATCTCTGCCAGCTCTACGCCAAAACCTTGCGCTCTTTTAGCAAAAGCGGGGGATTCCAATAATTGTGTCCAAAGTAGCTTCTCCTGCTGGTCATCGATTAACTGAGAATCACAGCCTTTGTAACCGTTATCTTGCAACACCAGCCACACTTCTCTCATCCAGCTGTCTATTGAATATACATTTGGCGCCTCTTCAGCACCAAAACTCCCGTTATCGGCACGGTGTAACTGACGCAGATGGTGCCTTTGCAAACGTTCATTAGCCGTGAGCACAAGGCTTTCACCAAACGGATTTCCAACCATAGTTTTAACTACCGCCATAAATTCAAAGAATAAAAGTAAATGTAATATAACTTAATGATTCAAAGCACGGGGCTGCGCCCATTCAATACACAATACATGTTGATTTATTACAATTCTGTTACTAGGGGGGTTCGCAGGTTAGGAGCGACTAACGCTTTATGCACATGCCCAAAAAAACGTGTCGAAAACCATGCCAATTCGGTTGAAATCCACGCTAGGCCTTTATTTAATACATTAAAAACTCCGTAAGCTATTGATTTATATATATAAAATATAATTGATCAAAATATAACCGCGTCGCGAGAGCCCAAGGATTTCCGGGCTTTTTACGTGGTTCCTAAGGTAATGTCCACCAACTTATCCACAGGAAATGTGGACAATTTTTTTAACTAGAATGACGCGATTTTTAACCTAATAGTTACAAAAATGACTAATCTCCTTAGACTAATTTTTTTTAAATTTACAATTCTCTATTCTTTGCGACAAGATGCCCTCCAAAAGGCGCAACGAGGCACTATGGTCTTAGCCCCGACCTCACACTTGTTGCCGGAGGGTGTGGCAACATCGACAACCTAGCGATAATCGATTAAACCTTCACCTGCCAAGTGCGGAACACCGATTACTCCTCATTCGTACAGATGGCTACGTAACTTACAAGGCCGTAACAACGACGCGGAGAAAGGGGTAAAGGTGCGCTTTCATTACCCCATTCGAATAGCTCTCGATGTACCGGCTCATGCCGGCTACCCAATAATTACAATCAAACCTACGTGGCGTTGCCATAGATTTTCGAGGATTGGCTTATATAAGCAAGCACGTTGGCTCTCGAGCCAGTAGTGGAGGGCATTTAGCGCGAAACTTACCGATCATGATCGCAGCCATAGTGAGTTCATTTACTCGATCGCTAGCCTGTGTAATTATTTTACTGGAAGCGCAAGTTTAACCCCAAGCAACAGTTTTGTACGATCGTGTTTGTTTTGCCGATCAAACCTATCGGTATCGGCATAGATTGTTTAAGCGGGGCATACGGCTTATTGCGATCAAGCCAGCTTGGAATACCCGCTCATAAGAAAAGATAGTGAACGAGAAAACCTTTTAGATTGGTACAAAAAAGTAAGTAAGCTAGCGGCAATAAAACTTGTGTGGCTGTTAAAACGATAGTTACAGCAATAGTTACAAAAATAGCTACAAAAAAGGTAAGCATAAAAAAAGCCCGACGTTTCTGGGGGGAGACCGTCGGGCCAGGACCATTAGGAGTGAAACATTAAGGATTAAAAATCCTCAACGAGCTACAGGAGCTCTACCGGTAACTCAAACACTTGGGGGGGGATATGCGCTACCGGTAACTACAAGTATCGAAGAAATCTCAGGTTATTCCACTTCAGAGGCAGATTATTTTTAAATCATTTCCTAATAGAAACGGTGCTGAAATTGATCCAAAGCTATATGTTACCACTACACATTCCGTAAAAGCCTAGCGGGGCTAGGCTCACAGGTTAGTGCATGTTCAGCTCACAGGTAATCATGCGTAAACAATTTTTCATCTAACAAAATGGAACCCCGGCTAAATTGTTCAAACCTTATACAAACTCAAAAAGACTGGAAACAGGGGGTATGGACTGTAACAAACGTTTTGCTGTGGAAGAGCGTGAAAACCAATTATCGAGATTGTTCTGGATGCGCCGCAGGTTAGGGCCACTAGAGTGGAAGGCCCCGGTTACGGGTTCGTAGGCCATACTGTGATCAGAGACGCTCAATTTCGCAAGCTCATTCAGTTCGCCGAATATGGTGGTAATTAAATCAAACACGCAATCTTTACGGTGTATGTCGCTTGTTTCCCAATAGGCATTGGTTAAGGCAGACAACAAATCTTCAAGGGCAATGACTGCGTCAGATATGGCAATTTTGCTCATATTAATGCATCCAGTAGTGAATTTGTTTTGAGTATAGACCCGAACTAGTCCTGCGGAGCAGGTCGAATCAAACCCTCCTGGGCGCACGTCAATATAAGCTTACCTTCCATCGTAAATACATTGCTATGCGCGAACCCACGCGCGGCCCCAGCCCAAGGGCTATAACTGTGACACAGCAACCAATCGTCCGCTCTAAAATCGCCGCTGTGAAACCACATTGCATGATCGATACTGGCAGGGAACACCTTGTTTGAATATATAGAAATACCATGGGGCAATAGTGATGTAGCCAATAACCCAAGGTCTGAAGCATACGCTAGAGTACAGGTATGATGGATTTGGGTGTCCGGCAACGGGCTGCTGGCTTTTAACCAATAATAGGCTTCCGCTGGCCGCGATTGCGACGATTGGAATAGGTCTTGATCTACGGGCAACAGCTTAAACGGGTAAACCTTGTTAGGGTTATCGGGTGCAGGAATAAGCCCATCATCCGCTGATCGCAAGCTTAAAATGTCCTCAGGCATTGGCACATCGGCAGGGAAGGGCGCCTGATGATGGTAACCCTCTTCAGGGTGGTGAAACGAAGCCGACATATTCAAAATTGGGCGCCCAAATTGACGAGCAACCACTCGACGACTGACAATTGAGCGTCCGTCACGCACTTCTTCAACATCATAAATAACCGGAATATCACTTTTACCGGGGCGCAAAAAATAGGCGTGAAGGGAGTGGGGGAGCGCGGCTCCCGCGTTGCCGTGCTGAGTTCGGTAGCAAGCGAGCAATGCCTGGGCCAACACCTGCCCACCAAACAGGGTTCCCTTGAAGTTTTCCTGATGGTGTATGTTTCTGAACAGGTTGGTGTCCAATTGTTCCAGCTGAAGAATGTCTTCAAGTTCTGACTGCATAATAAAACCTGTCAATAAGTTGGGCATGCTGCCGATAAACAAACACATAAGGCCAAAAGTAAGCCCAGGAGTTACACATGTATTCTTTGCGACATTTCAAGCTCGGTTTCATACTACTTTTACTGCTTCAGCAAGGCTGTACTGCCAACTATGCCGCATCTGAATACAGCAAAGTGAAACAAGTGCTTAGGCTTGAAGACAGCCATCTAATTGTGCGTAAAAATCAATGGCGCTTATCTACCGATACGCCTGTATTTATAGCGTACTCCGCAGTAGAGCAGCCAAACTACCGAAACAAACCTGAATTACGGCGATCAAAATACCAGCTACAAACGGCCATGGAAGACGCCTTCGTAAGACGTTATGCCAAGGTACAAGCTTCGCCAATGCCTTTGACCTACGCCAAAGCCCTAGAGAGCGCACGCGCTAGTGGCAGCCGAGTACTTATCTACCCACAATTACTGGAGTACCCTAAATTTGAAGACGGGCGACCTCCATTAGCTAAAACCCATACGGCAGAGTTTCGGGTTCTACTCGTTGACACACTCACCGACAAGGTGCTTGATGTCGCCACTATCAGTGCCCGCAGTGAGTTGGCACTAGGAAAAGAAATTGAAGTTAGCGATTTGTTCACAGAGGCGTCACGCCTCTACGTTAAACAACTAACTGGCGCCTGATAAAAGCAACGACTTACATGTTTGGATAATTCGGCCCACCTCCACCTTCAGGTGGCACCCAGGTAATGTTCTGCGCCGGATCTTTAATATCGCAAGTTTTACAGTGAATGCAGTTTTGCGCATTGATCTGGAACCGCGCGTTGTCAGAATCGTCCTTAATAATTTCATATACCCCAGCCGGACAATAGCGCTGTGCCGGCTCGTCGTAATCCACAAGATTGGTGCCCGTAGCAATGCCTAAATCGGCCAGTTTTAAATGACAGGGTTGATCTTCTTCGTGGTTGGCATTGGAAAGAAATACAGAAGAAAGCTTATCGAAACTCAATACACCATCTGCCTTGGGGTAGGGGATCTTCTTGGCAGCACTGGCTTTGACGAGCTGTTCATGGTCGGGTTTTGTATCTTTTAGCGTCCAGGGGAGCTTGCCGTTAAATAAATTGATGTCAACAAAAGCATAGGCCGAACCTACAAAGTTTCCCCATTTATGTTGCGCGGGGCCAAAATTGCGCTGTACGTAAAGCTCCTGGTATACCCAGCTATCGTTAAAAAGTTTCTCATATTCTATTAGCGTGTCTTGCTGCCGGTTATCGGCCAATGCATTGGCAATGCACTCCGCCGCCAGCATGCCGGATTTCATTGCCGTGTGTGTGCCTTTAATTTTGGCAAAATTCAATGTACCGGCATCGTCACCAATAAGTAAGCCGCCAGGGAAGTACTGTTTCGGCAGCGCTTGTAAGCCACCTTTTACCAATGCTCGGGCACCGTAGGCAATACGTTCGCCATTGTTAAGATGTTTACTCAATTGCGGGTGATGCTTATAGCGCTGAAATTCATCATAGGGGCTGAGGTGGGGGTTGGAATAAGACAAGTCCACTACCAACCCAACAGCCACCTGCTGATCTTCCATATGATAAAGAAAACCGCCGCCGGGGCTACCGGATTCACTTAACGGCCAACCAGCTGTGTGCACCACAAGGCCGGGCTGATGCTGTTCAGCGGGTACCTTCCACAGCTCCTTAAAGCCTATGCCGTAGTGCTGTGGGGTTTTCCCTGCATCAAGAGCAAACTGTTGGATTAACTGTTTGCCTAGGTGACCTCGGCAGCCTTCTGCAAAAATCGTGTAGTGCCCATTAAGCTCCATTCCCGGCATGTAGGTATCTTTTTCGGAGCCGTCCGCGGCAACACCCATATCACCGGTAACTATGCCTTTTACGGCGCCTTTATCGTCAACCACTAGCTCGGCGGCGGTAAAACCTGGAAAAATTTCGACACCCAGCGATTCAGCTTGCTCCGCGAGCCAACGACAGAGATTAGCGACGCTAACAATGTAGTTACCTTTGTTGTGCATGGTTTTAGGTGCAAACAAGCTCGGAATAGTTGCACTGGCCTTGCTGTTCCGTAGAAGAAGTACTTCATCACGGGTTGTGGGCTGATGAAGTGGCGCGCCGTTATCTTGCCAATTGGGAAACAGTTCGGACAGTACGCGGGGCTCAAAAACTGCACCGGACAAAATATGGCCACCTACCTCAGCGCTTTTTTCAACAACGCACACGCTTAAGTCTGCATTGATTTGCTTTAATCGGCAGGCGCTACTTAAGCCGGCGGGGCCAGCGCCAACAATTACTACATCATACTGCATCGATTCTCGTTCCACGGCATTCCTCACTTTGTTTGCCTATGAGTATACGTTCGCCATTACAGGCCAACCAATACCATTTTTCGGCGTAGATTCTGGCAATAGCGCCCAAGCGCCAAGGTGATCTGATGTGTCATCAAGGTTATTGTTTTAAGTGCTTGTCCTACTATCGACAATAGCATAGCCTTCCCAAGACTCGCCTATAATTCAGTAGCAATAGCAGTAGAATTATGTGTGATAACAGGCCCAAGCAATCACCGTATTTCAGGGCAAATAGAAACCGACCCCAAAGAAAAATCAGGAGCTTCAATACGTATGAAGATTCTCGTGCCAATAAAGCGTGTTGTTGATTACAACGTAAAAGTACGACCTAAATCCGATGGAACCGACGTTGATCTTGCCAACGTAAAAATGTCCATAAACCCGTTCTGCGAAATTGCAGTAGAAGAAGCCATTCGCATTAAAGAAGGCGGCGGGGCAACAGAGATTATTGTAGTGTCTATTGGCCCAGCAAAAGCACAGGAACAATTGCGCTCGGCAATGGCCTTAGGTGCAGACAGGGCAATACTGGTTGAAAGTGACACGCCGCTGGAGCCGCTAGCCGTTGCCAAATGCTTAAAAAATATAGTCGACAAAGAGCAGCCTGGTTTAATTTTAATGGGCAAACAATCCATCGACGGGGACAATAATCAAACAGGCCAAATGCTGGCAGCCCTGTGCGGATACCCGCAAGCAACCTTTGCCTCACAGGTTACGGTTACTGAGAATACCGCAACAGTAACACGCGAAGTTGATGGTGGGCTGGAAACGCTTAAAGTTCAGATTCCTGCGGTTATTACCACGGATCTACGCTTAAACGAACCGCGGTTTGCCGCGCTACCCAACATTATGAAAGCGAAAAGAAAGCCATTGGAAATGCGGCCGCTTAGCGATTTGGGTATCGATACAAAGCCACGCACCCAAGTACTTGCTGTTGAATCACCACCAGAACGCAGCGCCGGAATAAAAGTGGCCGATGTCGACGCCCTAATTGAAAAACTTAAAAATGAAGCGAAGGTGATCTGATGAGCGTATTAATAATTGCAGAACACGATAATAAATCGCTTAAAGCGGCCACCCTGCATGCGGTTACTGCAGGCAAGCAAATAGGCGGCGAAATTCATATTCTGGTCGCGGGTTACCAATGTGACGAAGCCGTTAAGCAGGCTGCTGCGGTAGAAGGCGTAGCAGAAGTACTTCAAAGCTGCGCCGATTATCTAGAGCACCAACTGGCGGAAGATATAGCACCGCTTATTGCGTCACTCGCTGAAAACTACAGCCATATACTGGCACCGGCAACAACCTCAGGTAAAAACTATTTGCCACGTGCAGCGGCGTTAAACGACGTTCAGTTACTTTCAGACATTATCAGTGTTGAGAGCGACGATACCTTTAAACGCCCAATTTATGCAGGAAACGTCATTGCCACAACCAAAAGCCTAGACCCCATAAAGTTTCTCACGGTGCGGGCTACAGCCTTTGACGCTGCACCCATGCAGGGCGGCAATGCAAACATTAAAACCCTAGAGGCTGCCAGTACTTCTAGTAGCTTATCGAGCTTTGAAAGCCAGGAAATAGCCACATCAGACCGACCAGAGCTCACCTCTGCGAAGGTTGTTGTATCCGGTGGACGAGGCCTGGCAAATGGCGACAACTTCAACCTGCTTTACGCGCTTGCCGACAAACTTAACGCAGCGGTTGGCGCCTCGCGCGCAGCCGTGGATGCCGGATTTGTTCCTAATGATATGCAGGTAGGGCAAACCGGTAAAATCGTAGCCCCGGAGCTCTATATTGCCGTAGGTATCTCTGGTGCCATACAGCATTTAGCCGGTATGAAAGAATCTAAGGTGATTGTTGCGATCAATAAAGATGAAGACGCGCCCATATTCCAGGTAGCAGATTATGGCCTGGTTGCAGATCTATTTGAGGTGCTGCCGGAGCTTACCGATAAACTGGCGAGCTAATACGACTCCACTGGTCAATCGGGCACACGGGCGTACAAATAATAACCATGTTTTTGTGCGCCTCAGTAAAGTACTGACTAAATTGTGGCACTATGTTGTGGTAGGAAGTTGTGGCACCCGCAATAGGGGGAGTAAAATGCCAAACGGCTTTGCCTGCACCCACCCGAACAATTCGTCAGGAACCATCCTTCATGTTCAATTTTTTTCTGCCCTCTAGCAAGGTCCAAAAAGACCGTAGTATTATGCGCGAAACCGACTCGCGCATGGCAAAGTACAGCAGAAGAGGGCTGATCTTTAATTTCTGCGCGTATCTTATATGCCTAGTAGGTGGTCGCTTTGTCGATGAAAATCGTGATCTAACTATTACACTAACTATTGGTTTACTATTTATAACCATCGTTCGTGGCTTCTTTCTTTTTCGTTTCGATCAACTATACCCCCGGGCGCCGCAACGCTGGCGGCAGAGCTACTTTATTGCAACCCTACTGGGCGCATTCTGGTGGGCCGTTATTTTGGTTAGCATTACCTTAAAGCTGGGTATGCAAAATGAAGCACCGCTATTATGGTTGTATACCGTTGTGTTTTTTTCCACCACAGCTCACGCGTTTGCGCCCTACCAAAAATTCCTTTCTTACTATCAATTTGTTGGCATTGTGCCGGCGGCTATTTCTGCTTTATTCGTGGACAACCTAACCGCGTACCTTTACGGTATATTAATGTTGGTTTTCTATTTTGTACTTGCCCACCAATGTCGACTTATTTCCGAGAATTATTGGGAACGACTGGAAGCCGCTTACGCACTTGCGCGCAAAACCCAGTCAATGGAAGTTGAAAAGCGTGATACACGAGCCAGTGCGCAATTAAACCGTGAATTCCTTACGTACCTCAGGAACGACTTGCACGGCATCTTTGTGCAGTCTGCGGAAGCGTTAAAAGGGCTAGACGAAGGTAGCGTAAACCGCATGGCGTTTCGCCAGTGTGAACGCGACTTCAAACATGTATTCCTCAATGTAAGCGACTTTAACAGCGTACTGAATAAAGAACTTAAATTGGCAAATAAAGTCTTTAATATCCGCCATGAATTACAGCATATAGTGGCAGAATATATTGATGACGCTGAAGCCAACGGCATTAGAATTGAAACGGCTTTGTCTCCAACCCTGCCCATGCGCCTTAAAGGCGATGCATCGCGCCTGGCTCAAATTATTCGCACACTGTTGTCACTTAGTATTCAGTCTATTGAAAAAGGCGTAATTCTTGTTGAAGTAGAATTTCTACGCGAATACGAAAATGCAGGCGAACTCTACATTAATATTTCCAGCTTCGATGCAACCTTAAAAAAACGTTTACTGAGCGAAAACATCCCACAACAGGCAAAAGTCAACTTGGCGCTTGCGGTAGCGAAAGGCTTGTCGGATATGATGAACGGTGGCATTGAGATAAGCGACATACCTAATGAAGGGATCCTCTACCGTTTTGATGCTAAATTCGACGTAGCAGAACAAGCAGGGCATCTTGATTTCCACAAAAACTCGTTTACGGGTCGCAGCGTAATGTTGATAGAAAGCGACAGACGCATTGTAGATATTAAACGACGAGAGCTTACTGCACTGGGGTTCGATGTTTACACCGAGGGGCAGTTTAAGCGAGCACTACAGCAGCTTAGTCAGAGCTATAAAGACAGCCGCCCAATTGAATCAGTGTTATTTTATTACGAAGAAGGGCAAACAGAAGCCAGCGAATTTAGCCATGCAATGGCGACCCACCCCGAACTACGCAACACACACCAACTTGTTGTGGCCACAGACCGCCAACAAAAATTAATGCTTAACCAAGGCTTTACCGATAACGCGTACTTACATTACGTAAATAAACCTGCAGGTCTTTTTGAATTGGAGTCAACTTTTAAAGAGGTTTACGCTATTTTAGACGAAGCTGAAATATCCATTGAGGACGTCCCCGTAGAAGCGCTAAATGTTGAGCGTAAAGAAATGCTGCTGATAAGCCGTAGAGAGAATGCCGAGGTACGCGTAAGAGAAACCCTGGAAGGCTTGAATTTTGAGCTCACAATAATTTCAAAAGAATCAAAAATACCAGCGGCCGTTAAAGCAAAAAATCCCGCTATGGCACTAGTTGATTGTGATGAAGAGCCGAATTTCATTCGAATTGTAGACGCAATTAGAGCAATAGAAACCGAAGAAAAAGCAGAGTTTTACATTCCTATAATTGGCATAAGCTCATCATCCAGCGAGTCTGAATCTACGGCCTACGAATTGGGCGTTGATGATTTTATCGACATGTCCAACACCAAAAAACACCTGCGAAGTGTAGTAGAAAATTGGCTGGCACTTACAAACGATATTGATGACCAATAACGTCATGCATGCTGGTTGCGTGCAAACACAACCAGCATGCATTAATGTGTTCAATCTATAGCTTAAACTCAGACCAGATAGGGCAGTGGTCCGAAGGCCTTTCCATAGCGCGAATATCGGTATCAATACCTGAAGCAACACACTTGTCAGCCAACGACTTAGTTGCAAGAATTACATCTATTCGTAAGCCCCTTCGTGGCTCTCGCTCGAACCCACGGCTGCGGTAGTCGAACCAGCTATAGTGGCCATTATCATTACCGTTTACAGATCGGAATGTATCCGTAAGCCCCCAACCTTTTAAACGCTCATACCACTCACGCTCTTCCGGCAAAAAACTGCATTTACCGGTGCGTAACCAGCGCTTTCTATTATCTTCTCCAATGCCAATATCGTTATCTTCCGGCGATACATTCACATCACCTATAACCAACACTGCGTCAGAGGGGGAAAAATTAGTTTCCAGATACGCCTGCAAATCAGAATAAAAATTGCGTTTATTTGGATACTTTACCGGGTGTTCGTTACTTTCGCCTTGAGGGAAATAACCATTCATTACTGTAATTAATTCGCCATCCAGCTCAAACTCACCGACCACGAAACGGCGCTGCGCATCTTCATCATCCGTTACAAAACCTTTCTGCACATTTTTAAACGGGTGCTTAGATAACAAAGCAACACCGTAGTGGGTCTTTTGGCCAAAATATTCTACGTGATAACCCAATGCTTCAATATCAGCAACAGGGAAATCAACATCTGTTACCTTGGTTTCCTGCAAACCAATAAAATCGGGGGCGTATTTATCTACCACAGCTTGAAGCTGATGTAGGCGAGTGCGAACACTATTAACATTAAATGAGATACATTTCATAACGGAGTTAGAGGTAGCTAGAGGGAGGGGCAGGGTAGCCATCAGAAACGGCTACCCCTATTTTCTATTTTAACCGATCAAGTGCTTAGAAGCTTGAGGCTTGCTGTACATTCTTTTTGTTTGACAGACGAATCATATCCATAAGAATATTACCCGTTTCGATAAGAAGCGTATCGCCTTCGGTATCAATACGATTTTTTGGGGTAGAGGATGCCTGCTCCTGCTCTTGTTCGTCATCAAACTCTTTTTCACTTTTTTGGAATTCATCCAGCGTTTTATAGGGCTTTTCGCCTTTAGCAACACGCCGTTTGTTATCAATATTCATTGCCTGTTTTTCTAAGCGCTCTTTTTCGGCTAGTCGCGCGACTTCATTTAGCGAAATTGTTTTTCGATTTTTATTCTCTTCCATAATGGTTATTTGATCGAGAATAAAATTAAAATCAGGGTCGTTGGCTACGCGCTTGTTGTGCTCCTGAGTAAGCACAGGAATTAACGCGGTGAAATCAAAATAAGCGTCGTGCGGTACTGCACGAATTTTATCCCAGGGCAGGGCATTGTCGTAAGCGGATTCACCCACTTCATCTGAGTCAATTAATAGTGGCAGCGCAATATCGGGAATAACCCCACGGTGCTGGGTACTTTCACCCGACACTCGGTAAAACTTAGATTCCGTTATCTTCAACTTACCCTCTAATAGAGGTGTCACAGATTGAACAGTCCCTTTACCGAAAGACTGGGAGCCCACAATAAGGCCACGTTGGTAGTCTTGAATAGCACCTGCGAAAATTTCAGAAGCCGAAGCGCTTAACCTATTGACCAGCACAACAAGTGGGCCACGGTAACGAGCCTTGGAATGCGACCGATTGTGACGGTTAATTCGGCCATCGGGCGAGCGTATTTGAACCACCGGGCCAAGGTCTATAAACAAATCGGTAAGTCGCGTAGCCTCATGCAGTGAGCCACCGCCATTGTTACGCAAATCGAGAATAACACCATCTACGTTTTCTTTTCGCAGTTCATCCAGCAATACCAATACGTCTTGCGTACTACTTTTAAAGTTAAGGTCGCGATTGTTGTAGGCCTCAAAGTCGATATAGAAAGCGGGCAGGTGTATAACACCAATTTTGTATATGTTATCGCCGTCTGTAAGTTCAAGTACGGCCTTTTGTGCGGCCTGATCTTCTAGCTTCACTTTACCACGCTGAATACGAATAGTTTTCGGCTCAACGGCCTCAGAAGATACAACCTCCAACTTAACCACAGTATTCTTGGGGCCACGTATGAGGTTAACAACTTCATCAAGGCGCCAGCCAACCACATCGACCAACTCACCATCAGCTCCCTGGCCCACAGAAACAATTTTATCGGCGGCCTTAAGCTGGCCTTGTTTATCGGCCGGGCCACCGGCGACAAGCCTTACAACCTTGGTAAACTCATCCTCAGAGTGAAGTACGGCTCCTATACCCTCGAGAGAGAGAGACATATTAATATCGAAATTTTCGGAGGTGCGTGCGTTCCAGTAATTCGTATGCGGGTCATAAAGTACAGTAAGCGCGTTAACCATTGTCTCAAAAATATCTGAGCTGTCTTGCTGCTTCACCCGATTAAGTTGATTCTTATAGCGACGGTGAACGGTCTTTCGCGCTTCCTCAACGGTTTTGCCAGAAAGCTTTAAATTTAACAGGCTAAGCTTAATTCGCTTGTACCAAAGCTCATCGGCCTCGGCACGGGTTTTAGGCCAGCTCGCCTCTTCGCGATCAAGTTCTATAGAATCACTCTGGGTAAAGTCAAACGGAATAGATTCATCTTCAAGCGTTTCAAGAACCGCCTCTAACCGAGAAACCAAGCGCTGGCGAAAGGTATGGTATACCTCGAAGCCGGGTTTAAGGTTGCCTCGCTTAAAAAAATCGTCGTAATTTACCGCATTTTTTTGGAATTGCTGAATGTCTTTTTGGTAAAAAAACATACGGGCAGGGTCTAGTGTGGTGAGATACTCCTCCAGAAAACTGCGTGAAAGCGTGTCATCGACAGCCTGCTCACGGTAATGCCGAGATTGAAGCTTAGTGACCACGTCCTTTACCGTTTCCGCCTGTTTTTGGGTGTGCTCAAGCGGAGCAACAATGGAAGCTTGCGAACATAATGTGAACAGCAGCGTTAATACTGGCGCTGTTCGGGTGAAAAAGTGCAATCTCATACTAACGAAAACCTGAATATAAATGCAGCAATTAGTGTTTCTACGCCAAACGTCTGCAAACTATAGCATAGAGTGAGTAATCAAAAGAGTTTAAGCGTGCCCGATAGTTCCACCCAATATAAGCTTTTTGAGCCGACCTCAAAGGCAATGATATGCCTGAAACATCTGAAGCTGCTCGTTGAAATAACCAGACACATAAAACGGTTGTTCCAATAAAGCCAAGGCATAGAGAGCGTTTAAAGCTAAAATTCATAGAGGTTTTATACCTTGCACCTAGTGTTTTTGCAGCCATAAATGCACAAAACCCCCCAAGTTTGAGAACTGGACGCGAACTTTAGACTCCCAGATGCACAAATTTAAGGCGCAGGCGTAAAAATCTCCCACCAGAAAACTTGTATTTCTTAATACGGCAACCGCGTCATCGCGGTTCACATGGCGTCACAACCAACATAGCCGCAATTACAGGTGATATTCAAACAGTTGCACTAATTAGCCCTAGGGGGTTGCCTCATGACAGCGTACACGCTAGAGCCTTGAGCCTCGACTAATAACCATCGATAGGAAGCTAGCCTAGTCCAGCTGGCTAAGCCAATAGTGCGCAGTGAGCGACTGATAGGGTATCGCCTTAAGGGTATGGGCTCGCCGCACTTCCGATAATTGCCCGTACACCCAGCTATACAGGGCCTCCTGCGCGGTTTCTGGTAGCCTCCACGCTGTGGTGGCTGGTAGAAACCGAGTAGGGCAGCTCTACCTAGTCCATCGAGTATGTCCCGTATCGTTTTTTGAGCAGAGAATTTCTGTGACCTTGTAACAGATAAACCACATCATTCGGTAATGGCCTATCAAGCCCGCTAGGGTTGATCGATACACAACCGCACGGCTCTGAGCTTTCAAAAATGCGCAGCATTTGAAAGCGAGCTGTACGGCAAATACGCACAAAAAAGGTACTTTAAGAGCCTGGCAAATGGAATATGTCTTTCCGTCACCTGGACAAATTCA
This sequence comes from Teredinibacter franksiae, assembly GCF_014218805.1. NCBI lineage: Bacteria > Pseudomonadati > Pseudomonadota > Gammaproteobacteria > Cellvibrionales > Cellvibrionaceae > Teredinibacter > Teredinibacter franksiae. The sequence continues at coordinate 54,364 of NZ_JACJUV010000005.1, forward strand.
TCTGCCCAATTTGCAACCATGTTACAGATTGCTTTTGCTAGGCTGGCAGTCTTCTACCGAAAGGAAAAGAGGGCGCGTAGCGCAATGCGGTGATGAAAATGTTTTGTGTTTTATCCACCGCACTCGAAGTGCTGTTTCTGCCATACGGGGTACTGTAATACCCCGTATCACTCCCTTGAAGGGAGCTTACCTAGCTTTCTTCGCTCCCTAACCCTTTGATCTGTATAGATAATTCGAGCTTTCAGGCTCGAATTATCTCACTCTCAATGATGTGGATTCGGAAGGTCTTCCAACCGAAAAAGGGTATTTGGCTAAATCACATTTGTCGCAGCTCTTTAGCAGTATTTAAACCATTGAAGCAAGCAGGTGATATTGAACACCGTTGCTCACTAATCCTCGATAAGTGCTAGGAAAAGATTGTTATTCTAGACTGGGCACAATTATAAGCATGCCTTCAATTACCCTCATTTATTGCGTGCAGCGAAATAAATTTGGCTGCCTGGCTCACCACACTCTAGCAGTAGCTCGGCGACAATCCTGTCCATTGCCTCAGTCAAGGCTTTCACATTGTGGAGGAACCTCAGAAACTGCATAAAACGCGACGCGGGTAAGCTGAGTAAGGCTTTGCAGTAATTGTTCTTTGATTCTAACTGTGTACGCATCGACAAGGATGTAGAAAATCGCATTCTGCAATCGGCAACCGTCGTGAACTCATTATAGCCAGGGAAATTTTCCATGCGACTAAAGATAATATCTATTTGTTGATGGCTATTGTTATGCCGCAACAAATGTAATACGCGGTTCAGATTAAACAATAATTGCATTTTTTCACCTTCACTAGTTTGGCTCAGGCGTTCTGCGTTCACGGCAATAACAATTCTTGGTGGACGAATCCATGAGCCTTTTAATCGCGCCAAGTGAAAACGGGTTCTTGGTGTGTCGTGATCGAGCAGTGCGGTGGGTATTATTTGAGCGCGAAGTTGTACGCCCAATATACCTTGGTCACAATTAGAAACAAGAGATTCTTTGTCGCTGTATTGATCGCCGAGCACTAACAGTTGCGTTGCTGTATTAAGTTGATACACAACATATGAAATCAAGGCGGCCACAGAAATTACCAGCAATACCGCAAGCGCCCGAAAATACCATGCCTCGTATGTGCTCAGAAAAATTAGTAGAACCATCGCACCTGCACTTGCAAAAATACCATATGCAAACAATAGAATACTTAATCTTGGTACGTTCATAGGTTTTTCTCTTTACCATTGTCTTGGTGTCGGTCGCTCGAAGCCACTAGGCCTCTACAATAAGCTGACCCGCTTGTTTAATACTAATCATACCTAGCCACGTACACATCAATTGGCTATCGTCGGTGAGTATTGGAAAGTTCGCGAGCAATACTTTTGGATTTCCGGCTATCCAAGGGCTTACTGTCATGGGTACGCACGGAGCGGGGGTTGGCACCCCTAAAGCCGCCGCTGTTGTGGCGATAACCGCTGGGTTAGTCGGCGCACTACACATGCCAAACGGCGGTACATTTGTTACAGGAATAAAATCCATAATTGTAGCGCCTGGCGTTCCTTCCATTACTCGGTTGGTGGGTAACACATTAAGGGTTGAAGGTGCTACGCCAAAAGTGCATTGCATCATCGCGCCACTGCATACGCATTTAGGCATGATTGCTCTCCTATAAAACTATCTCTATTGCGCTTCTTTGGTTTGTAAAATAATGCTGCCTTCTTCTAAGCGCACAAGCTCGGTATCATTTTCCTTGTTGCGTTTAATCGCCAAAACCGGTTTGTTGTCTTCATATATGTGGCTAAGCGAAGTTTGGTCTTGGCTGTTTTTACCGAACAATATATGGTTACCCTGTGTTGCCATGGGTAGTTGCACGCCGTCTCCCCAGCTAAGAACTTTGTGAATATGTGCTCGATATAGGTCTAGGCTTAGTAACAGTTTGGTGTCACGATAAAAAGGAAAGTAAAAGTGGCTGTTAAGAAAGTCCGGTTCTAACATCACTTTAATTGTAAGGCCCCAAAGTGGAATATTTACTGCATATTCGAACTGACCGGTAGTATCATTGCTGGTAACGTCAAAAGTTTTATCGCCATCTGCTCCCTGCTTACTAACAACTAGCCCTTCAACGTATAGGGGGTAGGCTGGCTGACGGTACTCTGGCAGGGTTGGCTGGGGAGCGTCGCTTTTGTGTGCTTGTGCGTGGCATTGCAAATGGTATTGAGTAAATAGGAGGTCGATATCCTTCTCGAATGAACTATCAATGGCTTTAGCGGAAATAAATACGGCGTGAGTACGGTAACTTTTGTCAGCGTAGAAGAATCTACGTCCATCGACATCACTGTTAAATTGTATTTCGCAGCCTGGCCAAAAGTTTTGTAGAGGCCATTGGCTAAACTGCACACTCAGCTGCTCGCCTTTAACTCGCAATTTGTTACGTTCAAGGTCTTTTCTATCGGAAAATCTGCTTTCGATACTTTGTCTTAATAGTATATCGTGTTTAATCCCCTCAACCGCACTAGTGTTTTCCAGCTCGCTTTGCTCGTTGTTTTCAGCCAATCCGTTCAATAAGCTAGTGTTAGAGCGCTTGTGCTCGGGCCATCGTGTATTTATGTGGCTTATTTCATGTGGTAAAAACGGTGTGCAGATCTGTAATTCCGGTTGTTCTGCACTTAACAGATAGCTATTCAGCTGATAGTCATAGCTAAAATAACCGTTATTACGTTCACTATAATCCATCAAAAATTCATAAAAACTGGCTGTATTTTTTACTCCTGTCTCTCCAGTATTACAGTGTTCGGTATTGCCCAGCGCGAGGCAAATCATCGGCTGTATTTCCTCGGCGGGTGCGAAATCAATGGCCAGTTCTATGGGGGCGGTTACCTGAGTATTGATAACCGATGACATACAATCATCGACATATAATTCACTGGGAAAGTGCTGCTGCCATAATACTTGTGCGGGGTCAGAAAAGTGAATTTGATAATATCGGTAAAGCACCGGTGCGCCAGACACCTGCTGATATGCCTGTTCCTGCAAAAACTTTTCCGTCACCAAGCCCTTTATGTTAAAGCCATCTGGCGGAGGGTCTGGTAGGTTATGAACGGCAGATATGCCAAGTTCGACATCGATTAAGCTTTCTGTACAAAAGGCTTCCAGTAGTTCATCTTCACGTTGGTCGCTCGGCAAATAGAACCCCAGCATGCCAGAAAATCCATAACTAAAGGCCTGTAATTCGCATTGCTTTATGTTTGCACCAGGAACGCTATAAGCATTACCGTCTACAGTTAGTGTTAAAGTAAAGGCTAGCGTCTCGGCGTGAGTGGTGTTTTCTCTTAACGGAGAAGAAATAGGGTTGTGCTCAGTCATTATGCAGTTCCTGTTCGTAAGCACCTTCGCTTTCGAAATACCCTTGTGGTGAATATTCACCCTCAACAGCACCGCCTCTTGTAAGTTCCGGCGGCGCGTGTGGCTCTTCTAGCTCAAGGTAAGCGTCCATATCAGCATGAAAGTATTCATGGAGAACTTGCCAGTGATAGCTTTTTTGTTGAGCAAAGTAGGGCTCTAAATCGCACGCGTGGGTTGCTCTTAACCGAGCGAAATTGGTGAAATAATCGGGGAAGTAATTTAAGGGGTTGAAATTATCTAGCTCTGTTTGAATATTTTCCAATACCACCGCGGCTTTTAAAGCTTGTTTTGATTCAATGAGCTTTTCAAAAATGGATATCCGGCGGAATAATAGCTGCAATGCTAGAGAGGGCTTGAACTGAGTTGTGTCTATACCCAGGCTTTTTTGGTGGCATGGGTGCATTTCTGAAGTCAGCGTTTCACAGCCTTGCGTTCCTATAGAAGCGTCTTCAACGTGTTGATTATCGAGCGACTCTTCTACCGGTTTTTGAGCGAGCATCTGTTGATCGTATACGCCTTTTTCTTGATCAATTTCATATTGTTGCGAGGAGAAACAGCCATGAACGCATCTTATTGCGGAGTAAACATCTTCAGCAACAAAGTTGTACTGTGTTTCAAGCCATGATCGAACCGTATCGAGTGAGTCTAAAGCCAGTTGTGGCGGCTCGTTTTGAGATTGTTGTTGATTCAGAGGGCTTTCCAATCGCGCATGTACTTTACGAAAAAACAAGGCCAAGCTGTTGTTGAATACTATCGCATTGGTTTTATTTTTTTTGCCGTTAAGGGTTGCTTGCCAGGGGTGTTGGGCGTGGGCAACAACCTTTGTTAGGGTTGTTATAACAGTAGCAAATTCTCCGCCGGGGTTTGTTACCCACAAACTGTACAGGTAATAGACGCAGATACGAATATCACAAAGGCATAAAAGGGGCAGTGTATCAGCGAGTGAAACAATGTGCTCATAGTCGCCTTTTTGCCAGAATGAGCACATACGGTTAAAACATTCCTCCACCTGGATAATAACGGCTTCGCTGGCTTTGCCATCTTCAGCGCTAATAGCGTCGAAACTCTCTGGCAGTGTTTGTAGCTTTTCAAAAGCCAAAGATTTTAGATATGAATCCGGCATGTATCCTCCCACACAATATTTTGATTCTCCTGTTGTTCGGCGTTGCATTCCTCTGTATTCAATGGTTCAAATATAGGTTCAATAGGGCCTTGGTGTATCGTAATAGTCTGCATCGGCATCATTTGATCGCGCTGTTCTAAACCCTGGGCGGAGCGATAAAATGGGTCGTAACCCAAGCTGCTGTAATCAATGAGTTTTAAGTGCTTGTTGGAATGGCTTAAGCGCAAACAAATCTCCAACGACATGGATAGCGCGTTTAACCAAGGGAACACCCACTCATTCACGCGTTGCCGTACTACTAATGTGCAATCTTCAAGGCTTTTGCCCATATGTGGGCGTTGCGTCATAATTATTTTCACACATTGGGTGTGCTGTGTATTTTGATTTGCTTGTTCCCTGTATTGACCTAAGGATGAACTACCCAGCACTGGAAGACGTTGGGCCGTGTTGCTGGCCCATGGTATACGTGTTAGTGATATGTAAAACTCCGGAAAGGCGCGTTCAAACAACCAGTGCAAGCTGCTTTCACTGCGCATGTTCTGCAGTTCTGTGTAACACTTTTTTGTATGCTGCCAGCTCTCAAAATAAATTTTGTTTATTTCTGGATAAACCTGCCCAAGATAGTTAGCAATAAGAATGTGGTCATAAAACTGAAAGAAGGTTTGCAAGCTCTGCTCGTTCACATCGGGGCGATCCATAAACTGGCGTATATGCGCAGGGAGAATACCCGTAGAAGCCAATAGCCCAAGGTTTAATTCAATAAATGCGCTGTTGGTAAATTCGCTGTGTTCATACAATGTAACGGATTCGATCACTCTATTTTGTGAACTAAGGCTATTGTGACTGGAAAACCATATATCTTGCTCTTGGAAACCTTCGTGTTTCAATAACCGCAACAACGCAATTAGGTCAAATTCGCCCAAGCGCTGGTTGATTTCGCGTTCCAGTGATAACGGGCTAGTATCGAAATTAAGCGAGGGCTTCATTGTGCTCTCCCAGTAGCGGTTCAAGCTGATTACGATTGCGAACGAATAGAGGATCTTCATCCACACGAGAGTGTGCAGTACTGGCGCTCGTTCTAATGACTTGTGCGCAGCGTTGACGAATACGCTCCAGCTGCATTTGTTTGTATAAATAGCAGCCCTTAAACCCTTGTTTTAAGCAAAAATAGTACACTTCCACAACAATACTGTATTTATCACTGCGTTCCAGTAGCTCTTCCAGGTAGAAAAAAAATCGTTCCCCGCCGTTACGGCAGTGTAAAAACTGTTTTTGTAAGGTTGGCCATTTTGATTGTACTATTTGTAATCTGTTGTTAGGCCCATTGTCATTTCTAATGCATAAACTTTGTGTAAGCTTTTTGGTCAGTACGGATTCATCGCAGTGAAAAATAAGCGCACTCATCAAATACATCAGCGCCTTTTCGGGTATCAGTGGCGTTAGGTTTTTTTTACATTCTTTTAGGTTATTGGCAATCTCTTGGTACAAAGGCATACAGTCAAGGGTGTCGTCATCAGAAACGAGTAGGTCTTGCGCGCTCATTTCCAACATTTTTTTGTAGGTATTCTCCAAAGCAGAAAAATACAGATAGAGGGCGTCCCACGCTTGGCTATTCATAGTAGCCACCATGCTCAAGTAAATAGTCGTTGCCGTCATCGTCTCCAATAATAAATAGCCTCTCCGGGCACGGAGGGATTAGCCTGTAATCATCTGTTTTTCCGCCATCTGTAGTTTGATTGTATGCATCTACGATCTCTTCATTAATAGTATTGCTAATAGATACTCCATCCTGAGCAAGGGAGTTTGTTTGTAAGCTTACCTGAATGTCAGTATTCGCAATCCACACATTGAGCAGTGCCTCCAGTCGGGAAAAGAACGCATTCAATAGCGGCGTTAAAGCGGGGGGGAAATCATAGAGTGAAAATTGGTAGTTGCTATAGGCCCTGAATGCTTGGCTTGAAAAGCCTAAATCGTTTCCCTTTGGTTTTTCGTGGCCAACACGAACACTTTTAAGCAAGGCCTTAACGTTTTTGAATTCACGATGAAATACAGAAGATAAACTTTCTAGAATAAATACGATGTCGTCGAGGCTTAGCACCCCTTTGTTTTTCAGCAGGCTTAACTCCAGTAAGCTTTGTGCATCGTCTTCACTTGATGGAATGTGGGCAACCGGAGGGCTGAAGACTCGCCAGTTTAAACCGGGAATATCCAAATGGCGTGTACGAGCTTTCAGTTTTTGCCACAGGTGCTTACTAAATTCGGGCTGATGCCAAAGGGCATCAATGGTGATTTTTTCTGGTTTCTTGAATGCACTGGCTAACTGAATATCAATAGACCATTGGCTTTTCCCTTGGGCGTTGGCGTGCAGATTATTCTTGCTTTGGTCGTGAATATCATAGGCGGCATCGCCGCTCTTTAGTATGCCTGGGCGTAAAGCCTCTCGGTTTTTGGCTGTGCCTTTATATACGCCTAAACAGTTAAGCAGGCAAAGGTCTGCTGCAGTCGATGGTGGGCGAATAGCGTGCGCACTTTGCGTTGCATCGAAAGCAATCGTTTCAGCTTGTTCCTGTACGACATTTTCAACACAGATAACGTCGAGTTGAAACAAGTCAGACGATAGTTTTAATTGTTGTGGCCAGTGGCCCTTCAGGGTAAGGGTAAGTTCACAACGCTGCCACTGTTGTGGTGCGCTGTGAAAGTAAAGGTTTAAATAGTTTTCCTGTTGTGGCAACTGAAAGTAGCGACGTACACTTTCAACCGGGTGTAAATCGCGTGTTGGTTCGTCGGGCGCTTGTTGTACGCTTTCGCTCAAGCAGGCACCCACGGTGAAGCGACCTTGCACGGTTGTATGGCCGTCAAATAAGGCGCATACATGCACTAATTGTTGCTGGAGCACTTGTTTTAACAGCAAGGACATGGGGAAATTATTGTTTACCGTCAAATACAGGGGTAAATGATCTAGCTGGCCTGGTACCGGTGTGTGGGCCTTAAGGTCAATGAGTAGTTGGTTGTTGCCCGCGCCCACAACAGAGCTATCCACTTTATAACCCGCCCGCTCGATGGCGATTGGGCGCAAGGGTAGGCCGTATACGCTGCGGTATTGTGCTTGTTCGCCTTCATCACTGCTAAGGGTAAAAACACAGCCGGGTTTAATATCGCAAGCTTCAGTAATGTAGCGAGTATTGGCTCGCAATAAGGCCATGGAAGGCACCGGCGAGCTTAGGTAAGGTAAAAGTTGTTGAAAAACGCGCAGATGTAGCTGGTCGATTTGTTGCTTGCCGGCTAAACGTCCCTTGGCCATAAAGGCGGCCATGGCTTCGGTCAGGCGTTTTACGTCTGGGTCATCATGTTCTGCCGGTACTTGGTTATGCAAGCTCAAAAACCGCGTTTGAATGCTAGAAAGAAAAGCGAGCTCTTCATCGAAGGCACTTTGCCTGTCAAACATTTCGCTTTCGTCAATTGTGTTTATTGGGTTTTCACTAGTGAGTGGTTTTTTGGGCATAGTCTTTTTCATCTACTGCTTATTGCAGCTTAATGATGCCTCCGGTCGCGCTGATTTGAGCAGAGCCTGAAAGTTCAATATTGGTACCTTCAATACCAATATCAGCGGCTTTAAAGCTGGCGCCGGTGGCGGCTTCGGCATTTAAGTTAGCGTCGCTTTTTATCGAAAAATCACTTCCGCTGTTCAATGCCACTGTATTGTTGGCACTGCAACTTATGGTTTCGGCGGTGAGTTCAAAGGTTTTACAATTCATAGAAATTTTGTCCGGCGCCTGAGTAATAGTGCTGGTATCGCTCGCGCCTTTACTGGTAGTGGTAATCGAATCGCCATTAAGCACAACAGTGTGGGTAATATTGCCGTTCTCATTATCGAGGGTAATGGTAATACCGTCGGTTTTATTGAGTTCAACACGACACATGAGCGCGCTCATACGAACACTCCATTGCTGTGTCGTAGGCTCTGTTGATACGTGTCCTTGGTCAGCTCAAGGGTAAAATGTATTTTTTGGTTGGTTAGCTGTGCTTGTACCGCAAGGTGCCAGTAAGACGCGTTGTTTCCAACCAGGCTCACCTGTACATCATGCAAACGTTTTTCATGTTGCTCTATTTGTTGTTGTATATCTTTACAAAGCTGGTGCATAAGGGCTTCGCTTAAGGAGTGCTCAGAATAATCCAGCAAGCCGAAATTTTGGCTTGGATCGATACTTCTGCGTGACTGAAGTATAATTTGCAAATTGTCGATAATATTCTGTAGCTGGCCGCCGTCATTTCGCGAAGCTAAGCTGGCCGGTATTGCGCCGGCTTTGGGGTCGATAAATCTATTAAGCAACGCCATGACGCACCATTTTCTTTCTTTTTGGCACGTGCTGTAACTGCGTTGGCTGATAAAAAATATAAAACGTATAACCTTCGAACTCCGGTTGGGCCAAAAACGCAATACTGCCATCTTCCTGTATGTGCCTTAGCTCTTCCCCGTGTTGCAATTGAAAGCATTGGGTAGACTCGCCAAAGTAGTGTGTTAATGCACTGTGCCTAACCGGTGCTAATGCTGCGCCGCTCAATGCGTAATGATACAAGGTGCCCATTCGCCTTTGGCTGCTAAGGCAGGGTAGTTGCGCGTCGGGTAATGAGGCTCGTTGGTCGCAATTAATAACTAAATACAGTTTATCCTTAGCGTGTAAGCTGTTGGGCAACGCAGTTTGATAGCAACCATCTTTTAAGTGCAGCTCAAAGCTTTGGCTGTTGCGGTCTTGTCGTTTTAAGTGGGCGATAATGCTACGAAACAAGCGTTTAAAAAGTCCGTGCAAGTCATTGTGGCGATAGTTTTTGATATTCAGGATTTTCCAGTCGCCACTGGATAAGGTTAACTCTCGATTGAGAATGTGTAGTTGTTCATACAAAAAGTAGGGGTGTAAAAATATTTCACCCGAAACTTTGGTGCTGCCCAAATGATTCGATAAATATTGTAAGGCCTGGCTCAAAACGCTGGCGCACTGTTTTATTTCATAAAGCCGTACATCAGGTAGTTGTTTTTGCTGATATTGTTTGTGAATATCGCTCAGATGACGACTTAATAATACGCTGAGTTGCTGTAAAGGGCGTTGTAGAAATTCGCTGGTACCAACTTGCATCAAAGGTGGAATATAACGTTCCGATAGGCCCCAACTGTTTTTGGAACTTTTCTCGAATTCAGCGAATTTTCCATGGTCGACAATGCTGTGATTGTTAACGAGCGCATCGTACTCTTTTGGTAAAGTGGGTTGCAGGCAAAAAAGGAGTTTAAATAAACGTTGTGGTGCCGTTGTGGCTTCGCCGAGTGTTGATGCTGGGGCTGGTGTATTGTTTTTTTCTTGTAATACTTTTTCTTGCAATACAAAGTAGTACACTTGGGGACGCGCGCACTCACTAAAATTTAGTGGGGTGCTAATAATTTGAGTATTACCGGGGTAATCCACCATTGCACTTTTACTGCGGGTAAAAAGGCGCAGCGCTTCTATTTTTAGGCTACCTTGAGCCAGCAGGTAAGCATCCCATTCACACTTGGCAATGCCAAAGCTTGGCAGGCCCTGTGCCTGGTAATGCAGGCGAGCTTCTCCAGCGAGGGCGTTCTCCTGTGCTAGAAGATGGTCTGGCAGTAATGTTTGCCCCATTTTCCAGTGCACAGGCGCAAGTTTGTGAATACTCATGGTATTGTGCTCTTAATACAGCGTTACTAAGTGTGTTGCGTGTACGCCGCCAATGCTAAACGCGCTTCGTGCGCGCTCAATGCTGGCGACATACACAAGGTGGCCTTTATGCGGCCACCGTCACACCCCAGGCTTTGGTAAACTTTCCGGTATTGGATACACCATAATGAATTGTTTGCGCCTCTTCTTGCGGCATAATGCCAACATAGAGTCCGTAGTTTTTGGGTGATACAACTTCCAGAGATTGATCCATTTCTATGCCCAGGCTCAGTTCGCCACCAGACTTTTCTACCAGCCCTTTTAGGTCGGTGGTGTCGTTATGAAAGGCTTTGTAATACACTTTTTCTACGGGGTCATAGTCGTAAACGACATAGCCGTATTCCACATTGGTGTCACTTAGGTCAGAATGTTGCAGTACCACCGAATCTTGTTTATTGGTGGTAGAAACCTGGCAATTAAAACTTAGGGGGTCGGCGTAACCGCCGTTCCAGAATATGCCAGAAAGCACACCAACAACTTTGATTTTAGTATTATCCTTAATGGCTGTTGGGTCCATTACTTCGATATCTTTGGCAAACTCCTTTCCACCAATTTTTAAGGATGTTAAGTGACCGACAACTTCCTGGGAGTCTTTCTCAAAGTTAAAGCCTTGATTAACGCTACAACTAAACGATGTAGAAGCCATTTTTATTTCCTCGTTAACAATTCAAATAATTAGAGTTAAATGCGTACGTCCATTTTCAGCTCTACATCCAAGCCTTCAAACTGAATGTGCGGCAAAATGGTAATTTCACTGTTGTACCAGCCAATCATGCCTTCTTTTGGCGTAGTGGTAACTTGTGCAGCTTTAAAGGGGTAGTAGCGCAGAGTCAGGTCATCGGGGTTAACTACAGTAGTGACGTATTGCGATAACCACGTTTGTAATACGCTGTTAATATAAGCATCGTCAGCGGCGCTACCGATGTTGTCGCGCATAATGCATTTAACGTAATGAGCAATGCGAGTAATCGAGAAGGTGTAGCATAAGTTAGTGACTAGCTGCGAGTTTTCCGAATCGCGCGGATCTTTAAAACGTTTGGACTTTTTAATCGACTGGGTACTAAAAAAGCAGGCATCGGCGCTGCCTTTTCGGTAAATCAGTGGAATAAAGCCCGCGTCGGCAAAGGCAAGTTCACGGTAGTCCGGTATCACCATTTCGATAGGCGCCTTAATTTCTTGTTGGCCGTTAAGGTCGAAGCTATAGCGAGGCAAATGTTCTACTCTACCTCCGCCTTTGGGGCCACGCAGGTATTGGCACCAGCCGGATTGTGCAAAAGAACTGATCATGTTTTTGGCAAACAACAGCGAAGCATTACACCATAGAAAATCGTCGCCGCCTTTATCGGTGGCAATTTTTTCTTCGTAGCCTAGCCCAGTACCGGCGGGGTTATTTTCGGGGTGGTAGGGGGCACGCAGTAAGAATTTTGGTAGGGTTAAGCCGATATAGGCGGCTTCCTCCGTATCGCGCATGGCTTGCCATTTTTCGAAGCGCGGGTGGCTCATCTGAGCGGCGAGGTCTTTAATCTCCGCCATTTCTTCGATGTTTTTACAACCAAAAAACTTTGGCCCAACAGAACTGATAAAAGGCGCATGGCTGGCGTTGGCCAGTTTACCCATGGTGCTCAGCCAATCGCGATCTTCTTTGGTGTTTTCAAATTCGTACAGGCCGATAATGGCGCCATAAGGTAGGCCGCCGAATTGATCGTACTCTGCAACGTAGACTTTCTTGAATAAGTCGCCATTAATTAGATCGACCGCATTATTTTCAAGATCTTCTCCAAGTTCCTCTTTAGAGCAGTCAAGCATGTCGATCATTACATCGGCTGACCAGTCGGTGCTGGCGATAAGGTTGTGCAGGCCGAGCCAGTTCGCTTCAAGGGATTTAAACTCTTCGTTATGAATAATGGCGTTTAAATCCAAATTAATGCGTTCATCTATTTCGCTGCCTAGATTTCGTACTTTTTGGCGTATAGCGGCCAGTGGGGTACCTTCGTCCACATCGGTAGGAAGAATATCGTTAAACAGGGCGGTAGCGAGGCTACCTAAAAAATAGTCTGCGGATTGTTCGCTTTCATCAAGGATTAAAGTATTGTCCGATATCAGGGATTCTTGAATCGTTTTATGTTGTGTCTGTAAATTTTCTGTATCTCTAACAAAGTTCTTAAATGCTTTTTGTGCTTCTTCTGTGCTTGCAACCTTTGTGTCTTCATCGGCCTCTTTGGCTGCACTGATTAGGGCGATGGTTGAATCGGTGTTCTCACTTAGACTTTTAAGGTCTTTATCAACGGCAGAGAAAATATCGACCTTTATGCTCTCGTCTACGCCATCGAGAAAACCTTGCATGTTAGTAGATTGTTCTTTAAAAGCGCCCAGTGCTTTGTCGAGATCGTCTAGCTTGAGGTCTTCTTCAACTGCTTCGATGGGCTGAAGCAGGTTGTTGAGATTTTGTTTAAGTTCATCAAAACTTTGCAGGCGCTGTTTTTTGCCGAGCAGAGATTCGAGAATAGCGGGTTGGTAGTTTAAGCTATCGCCCAGCGTGGCTAGGGGAGAACTGGCGGCTTCTGCTGAATCGCTCATGAGGGTTTCCTTTTAAAAATGGGGCTAGAAGAACCGTTTTAAATTTATGGTCAACACCAACCTTAAGCAGCGCTTTCTGTTCTTAGGTGCTCAGGTAAAATCGAACGTTTTTCATAGCTGGGTGCCATGAGTGTTTTAAGCGAATCCAGCGATGCTTTGTCTTCCAGCAGCTGAGTGAGTGCATTGCGAAATTTGCTGCTGTTGTTGATGCTCGAGAGTAGTGAGTTAAGCAGGTTTTTGGATTTGACCATATCATCCATTGTTTTTATCGACTTAATCACGTGGTTGGGTAAAAACGAGTCGACGTTATGGATGGGAATGGTATGTATCTTGTCTTCGCTGTCGCTAACTTTTAGGCGAATTTTCATCTTCTCCATAATGCTGTTTAAGTTCTTTCCGTCAAAACTCAGAATCTTTCGTTCGTCGAACGATTTTTTGGTCGTGTTTTTGCCGGAGAAACCACCAGCGATCAAAATTCTTAATGGCAATTCGATATCTTCGGGTTCACCGTTAATTTCGGTGCGGTAGCGCAGTGTTAGGCGCGATTTGGGTAGGGTGTCTTGTATGGACATAATGGCTCCTGGTCGGTTTTTCCGTAAAGTGTTGTGCGTGTTGCTGCCCACAGTGAATAAATATGGGTGGTGTTGTGATCGAAGTTGGTGTTCGTGTTGGATAATAGGGTGCTATGTGGGGTCTGGATATTACGGCTTATTACATAGTCGATTGTAATAAGGCGTTATACGTTTGGAATATTGAAAACGGTTTTTTTGTCGCCGCAGGCATTTTTTACATTGGCCAAAGGCTACGCGTTGCCCAGGGTTCACTGCCGACATCTGCGCGCAATGGTGATGACAACAGATTTAAAAAAGTGAGCACTGTTTTGGCGTTGTTATTGAAAGCAGGCGCATCTCAAATATGGTGTTAAGCCGGTAGGGGGCGCGTTGGAAAACGCGTTAGCAATAGAGGTTTTTATGGGCTTTAGAAATTCTTCAAACAGCATTGGAGAACCAAGGCTGAGTACCGACAGGCTCACTGCCAGAGCTACATAGATGTTGAAACAAAGGATTAGCAGTGTAGCGTGTGAACCAAACGTTTTATGGATATACGCAAGCGGGCATCGGAAGATATGGCAGCGTTTAGTTTTTTCGTAGCGAGGTAAATACCCGACACGTGGCCCATATTAAAAGCAGCGGCTATTGCATTCAGTGGCTGCTGGCCAATATCGCGACAGCAATGTAAGGCAACCCAGCGGGGAATGTTGGGTGCCACACGCCCTCGGGCAGAAACAAGAATAGACTGCTCAGTAACACCAAAATGCTTAGCCACCCCTTCAACAACAGCGCTAATGGTGGGTAGGCGACCTTGTGCTTTATTGAAAAGCAGGGCGTCAGCATCGATGAGCGCAGCAACATCATCAACAAAATCATCACGGCCAAAAACGGCTTTCAAACGTTTACCACCATAAAAGTCCTGTACTGTGTCGTCGTTTCCTCGTTCAACAAAACTTTTGTAAGCCGCGTAGCGTTGGCGCTTGCCTAATAGATCGTAAATCAGGGTTGGCTTTAACCATGGCGGTGACGGTTCGTTATTGATGGTGGCGGGGTAACTCGACCACGCATAATCTTCGAGTGAATCCACCAGTGGTCGTGTAGTTTCAATGGGGTTGCGGTGGATATAGCGCGCAACTTGAAGCCCATAGGCATCTGCTTCCACCACAATGGCTTTATAACGCCCCCTGAATAGCGGCCCATCAGTTCGCTTTAAACGGTTGTAGCGTTGTGTGTACACACCATTGATATGGCGCATGCATCGGTCGAGGTTACCGCGCGGCGTTTTAACAAAAAGATGATAATGATTGCCCATTAAACAATAGGCAATCACATCTAAGCCAAAACGATCATGCGCTTCACCCAGGGTGGTTATAAACGCCTTAAAATAGCGGTCATCCGCGAAAATTGTTTGCCGCGCTTTACCGCGGTTCATCACATGGTAGTAGGCGTTCGGGTATTGGATTCTTAAAGGTCTGGGCATGGCGGTGAGTGTAGCATATACCTATGGAATCACGCCCTTACGCCTCATAACCCTAAGCCTTAACATTCATAGGCCTTACTCAACCACAATGCAGTCCACTGTTCCAGGGTGTTGATATTCGATGAGCTTTTCATACACTCCACCTTCGTGTGAGTCCGCAAACTGACACTCATTGCCAATACGGTAGTTTATTGTGGGGGCAACCCTTTCTACTGTGGAGCAATCCGCGCTAAACGGGTACTTGTCATAGAGTATATAGTCACGAAAACAGCGAAAGTTCGCGTGGGATGTGGGTATGTTATCTTCACTTGGGTCCACATAGCTAAAGTCAAAACACTTTTGCGCGGTGTCCATCAGCAAAACAAAGGGCTCGCCCTGTTGTTTCAAGGGAACGTCGCAGTTCGCATCGGCATACATTCCTAGCTTTATTCCAGCATAGGGTGCCGTTTCTAAGGCTGTATGTTTCAGGTTCGGGTGTGCACAAGAGAGTAAAAATAAACTGTAAAACAGTGGTAGTAGATTTTTCATTGGCATCCTCGTACGAGTGTGTGAATTAAAACCGTTCGCAATAATAAATATTCGGACTGTATAAAGCTGCTTCGAACGTCTTACTCCACCAATCTACGATGACATGTGCGTTATTCCTATTACCGGTTATTACCGGTCCTACTCAATGCTTGTAGTCCACCATCAGGTAATAGCTATTACACAAATGCGGCGGGAGGTATTGTTGTGCTGTGGTCTTGGTGCTGGAGATGCTTGAGGGCAGGGGTGTGGGTTAAGTATGGGTTTAAGATGTTGGACGCGAAATGACCACCATACCGTCATTAAACTATGGAATCATGACCTGACCCCTTGACCTGTATTGGCCGCGATATGACCACCATACCGCCCTTAAACTATGGAATCATGACCTGACCCCATTACCCCATTACTTTTCTTGGCATCCTCGCTAGAGTGTGTGAATTAAAACCGTTCGAAATAATAAATATTCGGATGGTATAGCTCGTTCGAACGTCTTACTCCCTCAATCTACGATGACATGTGCGTGATTCCTATTACCTGTTATTACCGGTCCTACTCAATGCTTGTAGTCCACCATCAGGTAATAGCTATTACACAAATGCGGCGGAGGTATTGTTGTTCTGTGGTCTTCGTGCTGGAGATGCTTGGGGGCAGGGGTGTGGGTTACGTATGGGTATAAGAAGTTGGCCGCGATATGACCACCATACCATCCTTAAACTATGGAATCATGACCTGACCCCTCGACCTTTATGGGTATAAGAAGTTGGCCGCGATATGACCACCATACCATCCTTAAACTATGGAATCATGACCTGACCCCTCGACCTTGCCTAAAGGAAGCTTGACCGTACCCCTTTACCAGCTCTTAAGCTATGGGATCATGACCTGACCCAAAATTTTTTTTACTTGCACTTGATGAACTACTTGCACTAGATGAACTACTACTAACGCACCCTCGAGAAAAATTTGGCGTAGAGTACGTCCTTTGCGCTAAAAAAACAACCGTTTTGTGATCTGTCAAAGGTCCATGGTCATCATTCATATTATGTCGAAACTTCTGCTCTTGACTATTAAAGTTTCCCTGTGCGCCTATATCATGGCCAATCAGACTAATATTCACGCTATATCCTGAGATAACGAAGTCTTTAATTGTGGCCCTATGAGTGTTGTAAGCAGGCATGTGAACTATCGCTCGATCACGGCTTGCTTTTTCTACGATAGGTTTTAACCACCTAGCAGGCACGTTTAAATCTCCGCATAGTACCCAATCACCTTCACCATGTTTTTTTAATAAGGTGGCAACAAGGTGCAGAATCAACCAAGCGCCCCTAATTCCTGCAGCAGGTCCATGCCAATGATAGAAATGTATATTATTTTCCATAAAATATATTGGTAGGCGCATACGTGATCTACCCGTTGGATTTGAAGCCGCTGTAGATGATCGTTTACTGGCGTTTGCGATTGCGGCACCAAAATCTGCATGCTTCCTGAATTCACTCGCCATAGCACTAATTTCACTATTTGGCACATACTCCATAACTATTTCACTCAAGTCAGCAACTATATGCGTATCAAGAATATTCGCGAGCAACGGATCCATGACGTAGTAGGGTAAACGTGTGATCATACTGTAGAAGTCGGGGTCACCATTTTGCACCTCCTTGAGATTAGTGGGGCTACATTGCGTCGCCACATCCCATGGACTGCCGGTAACCGTAACTCCCCCGTATGCATAGCAATGACCGGCATTACGACCCCGGATTAATGGTTCGCCCGTTCGGCTAGTCCACCCTTGCATTTGCACGAACCCCCTGAACGTAGTCCCTTGAGTCACAGGCGCGTCGTTCGCTTCGCAAGTTAAAGTAAGGGTGCTGTTCGGCAATGTGGCCCAATCCTGTATCTGTGATTGCAGGTACGAGAGGTGCTGAGCTATGTGAAATTGCCGAGTAAACGCACGAAATTGATCGTCGCTTAGTTCATCATTAATGGATGCTGACTCATATTCAGAACCAACCATGGATAAATGACGACCATTCAATAGGATCACTCCCACCTGCGGGCCGGCTGCTATGCGCCTAACTTTCGTTTTGCGTTCATGCAAGCGCGTTGTGCTCTCCCTTTTCGCGGAGGGCCATCTTTGCATTACTGGCTTTGGAGACTGTGGACGTTTGCGCTGGAGCCGCAGGTTTGCAACCACATTACAGTTTTGCATACCTCCACATATTTTCGTGTAACGTCCACATTTAACACAAATTGGTTTAGCGTCCATTATAATCATCCTATTTCAAAATGAGGGTCTAAATATTCGTTATCATCTACCGTTACTCCTGTTACCACTCACACACCCCTTTTGTCGTAATGTATCCGCTTCCACGTTCACTTTTTTAGAGGCTAGGGGTCATGTAAAACTAAGGGGTCTGGTCACGATTGCATATTACTATGAACCAGCGTCAGCTCACGGCTCGCTAACACAACTAACTTGTCACTCAACTAGCTAGTGTTTATCTAGGGGTCAGGTCGTGATTCCATACTCCAAAAAAAACTAAAACTAAGGGGTCAGGTCACGACTCCATATTTCAATGAACAAGCGTCAGCTCCCGGCTCGCTAAAACAATCCCAGTCACCACCCAACTCAACCCCACTCCTTACCCAAACCAACCACTTTTGCACATACCCCCTCAAAGCCTCTCGCGAAGCCTTTTGCTCATAAAGCCGAGTGAGTTTATGCCAGTGATTAACCCAGGTTTTTTGCGCTACTTTTAAGCCTTGCGCGGCCAACTGTGTTGTGCCGCCTTTAAAAAAGTAACCCAAAAATTCCACACCTTTACTTAATTTACCAATAAAGGTTTTATCGTGTGCCTTAACCATGCCTACACGATTAAGTACTTGATTCATTATTTTTACGCCACAGCGTAATTGCCTGCGGGTTTTGCACATTAAAATCCAGTCGTCCATAAATCGGGCGTAAAATAAGTCGTGCTTTTTCGCATGTGCCTCTAACAATGTATCTAATTCACTTAAATACAGCGCGCCCAATAACGGCGAAAGCGAAGAGCCTTTGGTAATGCCTTTTTCGTTAAAAAACAGCTCACCATTTACATCATCTAAATGATCTAAAAACTGTACAATTAAATTGAGCGCCTCGTTATCGGCTACCCTATGCGCCAGTTGTTGCAGCAATACTGTGTGGTTTACCGTGGCGTAATAGGATTTAACATCAGACTTTAAAACATAGGCATAATCGCCACTACAGGCCTGCGCTTTGCGTACGGCTGCTTTGGTACCGCCATGGCCGGCAAAGTGGTAACAATCTTTTGAGATAAACGGAGCGAGGTGTTCGCTTAATACCAGGGTTAAGGCTTTTTGCACTAAGGCATCTTCGGCATTCCACACGCCCAGGCTGTGGCCATCTACCTTTACGGCTTTACAGGGACTAAACCTATATTCACCACACAGCAGTTGGTACTGAATAGCGAATTTTCGCTCTTGCCAATGGAAGCGCAGGTGCCATACAGGGTTATTGGCGTCGCTGTTTTTTCGTGCTTTGCATAACCAATCGTAGGCTTTATCGAGCACTTCATCCGAGGCGACTTGTACAATAAGCGGGCTTACCCTTGTT
>NZ_JACJUV010000006.1 GCF_014218805.1 Teredinibacter franksiae
CTCAGTATTGTCTCGAGAACTTTTGTCCAGGTGCTCTAAAGTTATTGCCAGTTCATTTTCTAATGCGTCGAGACTACTGCTACCGGCGCCAGCGCCCCGCCCCCCGGAAGTACCGGTTACATCTTCAGGGGAGGACAAGCTCACACGCCCACCCACTTCCTCTGAACTTTCTTCGTAGGACGATATCGACTTACTGCCTTCAAGTTGAGCGCCAGCCACGCCCAAGTTCGACTCAGAGCCTCCGGTCCACTGCGAATTCTGCACAGCGACTTCGCTCACCGCCTGCCGTTTGGAGTATTCAACAATTTGTTCGCGGTCTGGCACCCGAAGAATTTGGCCTTTTCGCAACAAATTGATGTTGTTGTTAATAAATGCTTCTGGATTTAAGCGTTGGATAGCCAGCATGGTCTGCTGAATTGATACGGCTCGATCAGGTCTAACGCGAGAGGCAATTTCCCACAACGTATCATTGGCCTTAACCGGCCCATATGAATCGTCTGCGTAGGACTCCGCTGACGCACTGCCCTGATAGCTCGAAGCGGTGCTTTGTTGAGTAACGCTAGGACGACTAGGAGCCTCATCAAAGTTTGAACGAGGATTGTAATTTGATGGCTTTCTTGTATCGGCGGCAGGTGAAGCCCCTAGTGCAATAGTATTCTGCTGTTGCACTTGCTGGGATTGCGCACCGGTTACCGGAGCGGCCTGTTGATCGGAAAAAACAGGCAGGTCCATTAACAACGTATATTCTCGAAGAAGACGACCGCTGGGCCATTGCGCCTGAAGAACAAAGTTAACGAAGGGTTCACGAACCTGCTTTTGAGAAGTAACGAGAATAACCGGGCCGTTGGGGCCATTCAATTCCACTTTAAACTTCAAATTGGTTAGAAAGTATGGGCGGTCTACGCCAACACGCTCAAAATCTTCAGGAGAAGCCAAGCCTACAAGAATTTCACTGACTGTGAGATCCCTAGCTTGCAGCAACTGAATTTCGGCGTTCAGTGGCTGATTCAATGAGGATTTAAGGGTTATTTCACCAAGCCCCAACGCAAAAACCGACGGCGATACAACAATCGCAATCGTGGTCAGGAGCAAAGCCAGTATTCGACGACCCATAAGAGAATCCTTGTAATATTAAACCAGAATGGCGCGCATTACTTCTTGCGAAATAGCACCCAATTCTGGACTGCAGTACCCTCGGTCTTACCCTCGGCCCGAAAACCTCGAATAATCTTTCAGTATTGGTCGTAAGTATTCATTATAAATAGGTTTTTTTCAACTTCTAGGCTATTGAAAAGCCCCTAATAGGGCACAATTTGATGACGAAAATAGGGTTCGGCGCCAAATTAACGCCTACTTTTTAACCGATTTTTGTTCTGCTGTACTATTTTTTAACCATCAGCTTGTTGCTCCCCACCAACAAAAAGGCCCGAGCAATTCGCTCGAGCCCATTTCTCGCGGCTTCGATTCTACGCGAATTATTGCTCGCGTAGTATTTTTAGCATCCTGCGAAGCGGTTCTGCCGCCCCCAAAGCAACTGGTCGCCCACTGTAAATGCTGAAAGGTACTCTGGCCCCATCGACATTTTTCGCAGCCTGCCTACGGGTATAGCGAGCGTGCCCGTAACTTTAGTAGGGGTTAGCTCCTGCAGTGTGATATCGCGGTCATTAGGAATAACCTTAACCCAGTCATTAGCGTTAGCCATTATGCTCTCAACATCACCGAGCGGTACATCTTTTGTCAGCTTAATAGTGAGCGCCTGACTGTGGCAGCGCATCGCACCAACACGCACGCAAATACCATCAATTGGGATGGGATTAGCCGATCGGCCAAGAATCTTGTTCGTCTCTACTTCCGCTTTCCACTCTTCCTTGCTCTGCCGACTATCCAACTGCTTATCAATGTACGGTAGTAAGCTACCGGCTAATGGCGCACCGAAACGGTCAATACTGAGTTCCTCGCGCATCGCAGAAACCACCTTCCGGTCAATATCTAGAATAGCTGAAGCCGGGTCTGCAAGATCGCTGGCAACACAATCGCGTATTTCTCCCATCTGCGTAATCAGCTCACGCATGTTCTGTGCGCCGGCCCCACTAGCCGCCTGATAGGTCATCGCTGAAGTCCACTCCACTAGACCTTCGCGAAATAATCCACCCAGCCCCATAAGCATCAAACTAACGGTACAGTTACCACCGATATAGTTTTTAACGCCTTTGGCCAAGCCGTCTCGAATAACGTCGTCATTCACGGGATCCAATACAATCAATGCACTATCGTCCATCCGTAACGACGAAGCGGCATCAATCCAGTAACCCTGCCACCCGCTTTCACGCAGCTTATTGAATACGGCGCCGGTGTAATCGCCACCCTGACATGAAATGATAGCTTCCATTTTTGTAAGCTCATCAATATCAAAAGCGTCTTTTAGCACAGGCGCCTCTACACCAACATTTGGCGCGGTTCCGCCAACATTGGAGGTAGTAAAGAAAACCGGCTCTAGGCCTACAAAATCATTTTCTTCCAGCATCCGCCCCATCAAGACGGAGCCCACCATGCCTCTCCATCCTACAAATCCAACTCTCATGATTATTACTCTTGCTAAGGTTTAAATTAATTTAGTGCGCTAATGCCGCAACAACCGCATCACCCATTTCATCGGTAGACACCTTTGTCATGCCGTCCGAATAAATATCCGCCGAACGCAAGCCGTCATCGAGTACTTTACCCACAGCTGCTTCTATCGCATCGGCTGCATCCGAGCGATCTAACGAGTAGCGTAAAAGCATTGCCGCTGACAATATTGTGGCCAACGGGTTTGCAATTCCCTGCCCGGCAATATCCGGCGCAGAACCATGAACGGGTTCGTAGAGCCCGCTTCGATCTTTATTCAACGATGCCGATGGAAGCATGCCGATTGAACCTGTAAGCATTGCCGCCGTATCCGACAGAATATCGCCAAACATATTACCCGTTACAATCACATCGAATTGTTTAGGCGCTCGCACCAACTGCATGGCAGCGTTATCAACATACATATGCGACAGTTCAACTTCTGGGTATTCGCGAGAAAGCGATTGGATCACCTCCCTCCATAGCACCGTTGCCTCTAGTACATTGGCTTTATCAACGGAGCAAACACGTTTATCGCGCTTCATGGCCATCTCAAACGCGGTGCGACCAATGCGTTCAACTTCATGCTCTGAATAAACGTAGGTGTTATAACCCTGGCGCTCACCGTTATCCAAAATTCGAATACCACGGGGTTCGCCAAAATATATCCCGCCGGTGAGTTCGCGCACTATTAATATATCCAAACCGGCTACCAGCTCAGGCTTTAAGGACGAGGCATCGGCCAACTGCGGGTATAAAATTGCAGGTCGCAAATTGGCAAACAAGCCCATTTCATAGCGAATTTTTAGCAGGCCTTTTTCTGGTCGGATATTCGAATCCAGCGCATCCCATTTAGGGCCGCCAACGGCACCCATCAACACAGCATCGGCGGCTTGGCATTTTTCCAGAGTTGAGTTCGCCAGAGGAACGCCGTGCTCATCTATAGCGCACCCACCAATCAAATCCCTCTCATATTTAAGCCCCAACTTGAATTTGGTATCAACCGCTTCAAGCACCTTCACCGCTTCGGCAACAATTTCGGGGCCAATACCATCACCTGGTAACAGTACAATTTTTTTACTCAAGGTGTTTCCCTCTCAATAAAAAACATGTTAATTAATTGCACCGAACAACCAGGGTTTTTCGGTGCGACGCTTACCTTCGTAGGCCGTTATATTGTCCGCTTCCTGGAGGGTAAGGCTAATATCATCAAAACCATTTAACAGGCAGTGCTTACGAAACTCATCAACTTCAAAGGCGTATTCTGCCGTATTCGAAACAACTTTTTGTTGTTCAAGATCGATTGTGAGTTCGAATCCTTCCTGGTCGTACATCTGCTTAAACAGCGTGTCCACGTCGTTCTCTGCTAGCACAATCGGCAACAGCGCATTTTTGAAGCAGTTATTATAAAAAATATCAGCAAAACTCGGCGCTATAACAGCGCGAAACCCATACTCATCAAGCGCCCAGGGTGCATGTTCGCGACTGGAGCCACAGCCAAAGTTTTCGCGCGCAAGAAGAACACTGGCGCCACTGTACCGTGGAGAATTCAGCGGGAACGATGGGTTGAGCGGTCGCAAGCTATTGTCTTTCCCAGGCTCACCTTCATCAAGATAGCGTAATTCATCAAAAAGGTTAGGGCCGAACCCTGATCTCTTGATGGATTTTAGAAATTGCTTCGGAATAATTAAATCGGTATCAACATTGGCCCGATCCATAGGCGCAACAATCCCCGTCAGCTTAGTGAAACTTTTCATTCTGCGCCCTCCTGAAAACTACGTACGTCAACAAAATGACCCGCTATTGCGGCTGCAGCGGCCATCGCAGGGCTTACCAAATGCGTACGCCCACCATAACCCTGCCGACCTTCAAAGTTGCGATTTGACGTTGAAGCGCAATGCTCCCCATCACCTAGTCGGTCGGCATTCATCGCCAAGCACATAGAACACCCAGGCTCTCGCCATTCAATGTTCGCCGCCTGAAAAACCTCGTGAAGTCCCTCGGATTCGGCTTGAGCTTTCACACTACCCGAACCCGGAACAACGATGGCCTCTTTAACAGACGCCGCCTTAGTACGTCCCTTTACCACTTCAGCAGCAGCACGAATATCTTCTATACGTGAATTGGTGCAAGACCCGATGAACACACGGTCAAGCTTAATCGATTCAATAGCCTGACCTGCCAACAAGCCCATATAGTCAAGAGCACGCGTTATGCCCGCGGCTTTTACGGCATCAGGTTCCTGCTCTGGGTCTGGTATAAAACCGTCGATTGGCAACACCATTTCAGGTGATGTACCCCAGCTCACCTGCGGTTTAATCGCTCCACCATCCAACACCACCGTGCGATCAAACTCGGCTCCCTCATCAGAATGCAAGTCTTTCCAATGGGTGACCGCCTGCTCCCATTGAGCTGCCGTAGGCGCAAACAAACGCCCCTTAACATAATCAATGGTAGTGTCGTCTACCGCGACCATACCGGCACGGGCACCGGCCTCAATGGCCATATTGCATACCGTTAGGCGCCCTTCCATGGTCATAGCACGAAACACATCCCCACCGAATTCAATAGCGTAGCCATTACCTCCAGCAGTGCCAATCTCGGCAATAATCGCGAGGACAACATCTTTTGACGTTACCCCCTTACCCAATACACCATCGACACGCACCAGCATGTTTTTCATTTTTTTGGCAACCAAGCACTGAGTAGCCATCACATGCTCAACCTCACTGGTACCGATACCAAACGCTAACGCACCCAACGCGCCGTTGGTTGAAGTATGAGAATCACCGCAGACAATGGTCATACCAGGAAGGCATGCACCCGTTTCTGGCCCCACAACGTGGACGATACCCTGGCGGTGGTCATTAATCTTGAATTCCACAATCCCCAGTTCGTCACAATTATCATCAAGTGTCTTCACCTGGATTTTAGACACGGGATCGGCAATACCCTCTACACCAGAAGCTCGCTCAGCCGCGGTGGTGGGTACATTGTGGTCGGGAGTAGCCAGCACGCTGTCGACCCGCCACGGCTTTCGGCCCGCTAATCGCAGCCCCTCGAACGCCTGCGGCGATGTCACTTCGTGCACAATATGGCGATCTATATAGATGAGCGACGAACCATCATCTCGCTGGGTGACAACGTGGTCATTCCAGAGTTTGTCGTAAAGCGTTCTAGCCTTCATGGCGAACCTCAATTAGGAAATATCTTAGAAAGGCGGAATCTTAAGCGCTTCAGACCAATAACTCCAATTCATTATTTTTATCTTTTGGATTCCCTGAAGGAATAGAGTAAGGTTTTGATGTCGCTACACTCACCCAAAAGCACACGACAATGGATACAGAGTCTCTTAAAGCCTTTCTTGCAGTAACTAAGCACCGATCTTTTTCCGAAGCCGGAGAGGAATTACACATAACTCAACCTGCCGTAAGTAAAAGAATAGCAGCGTTAGAAGAAAGTTTACGGCACGCGCTTTTCAACCGCTTAGGGCGAGACGTCACGCTGACAGAAGCCGGTGAAAACCTGCTCCCACTCGCAGAACAGATTTTGCGTGACATGCGTGAAACCGAGCGCCGTATTCGAGAGCTTAGCGGTGAAATATCCGGCACACTTAAAGTCGCCACCAGTCATCATATTGGCCTGCATCATTTACCACCGGTACTGCACGCGTTTACATCCGCCCACCCTCACGTCAACCTGCAGTTTGAGTTTTTAGATTCAGAGCAGGCACACGAACGAATAGCCCGCGGGGAATGCGAGCTGGCCGTTGTGACCCTGGCGCCCAAATTGGTGCCGCCGTTACGCGGAGAGGTTATCTGGGCAGACCCTTTGGTCTTTGTTGGCGCCCCCAAGCATGTATTAGCCCAACAGGCACACATAACACTTCATGAACTAGGTAATTACCCGGCAATATTACCCGACCTAAACACCTTTACTGGCAGACTAGTAAAAGAAAGGTTCGACAGGGAAGGTATCAAGTTGCAGTTAAATATGACTACCAACTACCTTGAGACCATAAAAATGATGGTGTCTGTTGGGCTGGGCTGGAGCGTACTACCAAAATCAATGGTTGATAATCACATAAGCGAGATACCCGTCGCCGATATCGGCCTGCAGCGTAACCTCGGTGTTGTTACCCATGGCAAACGCACGCTAGGCAATGCAGCAGCGGCCTTCTTTGATGTAATCCGTAATAGTGTTCTATGAACACGGCGGACAAACCGCTCAACCTTTCATCTTTTCACACTTTCCATTAGCATTATTTGCTATACATTAGGAAGGTTGTGCTACTTATAGTCCTATTTATAGTCCTATTTATAGTCCTATTTATAGTCCTATTTATAGTCCTATTTATAGTCATATTGATAACGAAACAAGGTAAAAAACTATGAAGATCTCCCTTCATCCATTAGGTAAAACACTCTGCATCGCTGGTGTTGCGGCTGGCGCAGTCCTCTCCGCTAATATCGCAAGTGCCGACACAATTTTAGGTATTTACGGTGGCGTCGGCACCTGGACAACCAACATTGATGGCTCGCTGGGAATAGACGACGAACCAATCACAACCAACGAACTAGGCATGAGCGCCGATGACAGCGTATTTTTCTATATAGCACTCGAGCATCCCATCCCGCTTATTCCCAACATAAAGCTGCATCACTCCTCCTTAAAGAGCAACGGACAGGCGGTAGTTGAGCGAGAATTCACCTGGGACGAAATCACCTTTCCTGCCGATACAGACACCACGACGGTCATCGACTTCACTCAAACTGACATTACGCTTTACTACGAAATTCTCGATAACTGGGTGAGCTTGGACGTCGGCTTAACGGCAAAGGTACTAGACGGCACAGCCTATGCGTTCGCAGAGCAAGAAGGGCTAGACCCCATAGAAGAAACTGTTGAGTTAACCGGCGCCCTACCCTTACTTTACGGTATGGCACGGATAGATCTACCATTAACCGGCGCCTATGTTGCAGGTCACATAAATTACATCAGCTATGACAATAGCACCATTAGCGATATCGATGTAAAAGTTGGCTGGCTCTTTGAAAGTGTTCTGGACGTAGGTGCAGAGCTGGGCTACAAGCAATTGAAACTGGAACTTTCGGACTTTGAAGACAGTAACGCCGACCTAACTTTCGATGGGCCGTACTTGAACCTAGCCCTGCACTTCTAGTACAAAGTAACGTTCATCTACTTTCAAAGTACCTTGTACACACCAAAAAGGGCCATTCGGCCTTTTTTACCCTTGTGCACTTCATACTAAAACAGACACTATTTACTGCAATAACTGGAACAAGTCGCCCTCAGTTTTGGCTGTTTCGCTGGCGATCAGCGCTTCAAGCTCTGCTTCTGGAGCAATTTCCTGTGCAGCCGTTAGCGCCTCAAGCGCATCTTTTTCTTTATTGGCGAGCGCCCAGTGGTAACCCGCACGATGCAAGCGCGAAGCTGCTTGATACTGATAAAAATCTACATGGCTAGCATTTGCATCCGACTCTTTCTTTGCCTCCAAAATTGACTTCGCCACCTCAGCACCACTTATCCACGCCTCGGCAGCACTCTTGTTTTTCTCACCGCCACTATAGCTTAACCCCGCCATCTCATAGGACTCACCAGCCATTCGCAGCACTTTGAAACCAACTACCCGATAGGCTTTCTTTAAATTCGAATCGGCTTTTTGATACTGTTCCCACAGTGCCTTTCCAAATGCATACTCCGCTTCTGCAAGCTTTTCAGTTTTTTCAGCGTACCGCCTCCAAGCACCAACGGCTTTGCCGTCACTATCGTTTGCAGCCCAACTCGCGGTAACTTGCCTCTGTGAACTAAAGAGACCCTCAATTTTACCTTCAAGGGCCTTAATTAAAGCGATGGACTCCTTGAAATAAAGGTTATCTACTCTGCTTTTTATATGCTTTAGATCAGCATCAATTTGACTGTAGCTTTCCATTATTAGCTGGTCAGAGGCCTTGATCGACTCCTGCGGCAACATTTGAATATCGGTGTATTTCAACGTAAAGGGCAAAGGCTTCGCAGACGGGCCATGGACTGAACAAAAATCAATAGGCGTGTTACTGTTGGCAGCACACTTCTTTTTGATTTTGGTTTCGTGGGTAATACACAATTCTTGCCAAGCCTGATTCTGTAGGCTTCCACAATCACAATTAACTGCAGGGCAAACAGAGGAGCTCTGCGCATGCGACAGTACAGCAATACTCAACAAAACAAAACCCAGCAACGTATTTTTTAATTTTCATAGCAAATCTAGCCTGCACCCTATTATTACCTATTGGATTGTTTGTAGTACGGCTCCTCATTTTAGAGCTTTGACACATAGGCACAAGTGCGCAGCCTCATATTCTGGAAAATAAGCACTTGATTTCCCCCGGCCATTCCAATTTAACCTATTTTGGTATGACATAGGAAGTAAGCATATATAACCAATCGAGGTACCCTCAAGGCACAAATGAACCGTTTCTCAAGATGGTGCATCGCGCAAACTTGAGGGCGCAATAAAAATAGCCAGCAGCAACGAGGCTAATAATACTGAGGCAATCGAAAACCCAAACGCCCAAAGGGGTTCCCCTGCCATAAAAAGCCACACACATAAGCGCCAATGGCATTGCCACCGCCAAAACAAATAGCGCTGTAAAACGCTTGCCCTTGGCTCTGCCCCTTGCCCGCAAATTTAATTCTGACAAACTCAATTGCAATGGCGTGAGCCACACCAAAGGAAAAAGCATGAAGTAATTGAATCCCTGTCATTAAAATAGCCGACTCAGGAAACCAACCAATTACCCACCACCTAGCGGCCGTTAACAATAGCGTAAACTGCAACAGGCGATGCAGGGTAAACCGCGCAAATAAAGCAGGCATTTTTATAAAAATAAGTATTTCTGCAACCACTCCTAATGCCCAAAGCGCACCGATAAGGCTGCGTGTATAGCCAAAGCCTTCAAGGTAAATACTGTAAAAAGTGTAATAAACGCCGTGACTAACCTGCAGTAATGCCATAACGATAAAAAACAGCAATACGCCCGGAGAGCACAAAACTTTAACAAATGCCCCTGCCCCACGCACTTTTACTCGAGTTTTATCGGAAGGTAGGCTGATTGCAGACAACAAAATACCGAACAAAAAAAAAAAATAAAAACAGGAAGGTGACGTATAGAGATGATCTCAAGCAAATAACCCAAAACAAGAACTGTGACGATAAAGCCGACGGACCCCCAAACGCGAACACGACTATACCGGTGCGGGTCATCCTCCAAGTAAGACAGCGTAACCACCTCAAACTGGGCAAGGATGGCATTCCAGAAAAAGCTATAAACGATGGTTACCGTAATCAGCCAATAGAAATCCTGTCTTAAAAACAGACCGGCAAAAAACACGCAAGCCCCCAGCGCGCCTAATTGAATAATCATAAACGCCGGCCACTGGAGTCCGCTAATACACCCCATATATTGGGGGCTGCCAGCTTCGTTAGCATGGGTATTGCCGAAATCAAACCAATATCAATTGCCTGTAACCGAGATCAGCTAAGTACAGACCCCAGGAAGGTGACGTATAGAGATGATCTCAAGCAAATAACCCAAAACAAGAACTGTGACGATAAAGCCGACGGACCCCCAAACGCGAACACACGACTATACCGGTGCGGGTCATCCTCCAAGTAAGACAGCGTAACCACCTCAAACTGGCAAGGATGGCATTCCAGAAAAAGCTATAAACGATGGTTACCGTAATCAGCCAATAGAAATCCTGTCTTAAAAACAGACCGGCAAAAAAACACGCAAGCCCCCAGCGCGCCTAATTGAATAATCAATAAACGCCGGCCACTGGAGTCCGCTAATACACCCCATATATTGGGGGCTGCCAGCTTCGTTAGCATGGGTATTGCCGAAATCAAACCAATATCAATTGGCCTGTAACCGAGATCAGCTAAGTACAGACCCCAGTATGGGGACAAAGCGCCCACAACGGCGAAATAGCAAAAGTATACCGCCGACAGGCGCCAGTAGGGCATAACGTCCAGACAGCGGCCTTAATCAGCGCAAGAAGGGATTGTGAAGCAGGCATTCCCACCTTCACCGTTTTGTCCACGCTGCCGCAGCGCATGGTCGAGAACCACTATAGCCATCATGGCTTCGGCGATGGGTGTTGCTCGAATGCCAACGCAGGGGTCGTGACGTCCAGTCGTTACAACCTCAACCGGCTCGCCATTTTTATC
>NZ_JACJUV010000007.1 GCF_014218805.1 Teredinibacter franksiae
TAAGCGAAACAAAAATAGAGAAGCGCGTATTAGAGGGGAAGAGTAGTTTTTCTTCCATTTTCCTGAGGTCTTTGTTGAGCTCTATCACATCAACCTTAAGTGCTTGGATGTTTTTTGCGATGGCCTTCAACTCATCCAAACTCTTTGCTTCGCCTTCGGGCTGCTGTTCTTTAAACTGCGCGGCATCGACGTTCTCGGCCCAGCTGGCGTCTTTCGAATTATCGGTATTTGTTGCGTCTTGCGCGGAAACCGTCGACACAGAACACATAACCGTAAATGATGCTGCCAGTAGCAGCGAATAGAAGGTTCCAGACATCGTACAAACTCTAAAGGGATTCGTATTTGAGTAAGATGTAACCGGCCAAATTCCTTTTTAACCAATTCTCGTGGTCAGTCGCTAAGCGGATTACAAGGGCAGCGACCAACACAACATAACATAAAGTATGTGAGTCAAACATACTGGAATTAGTAATAAATTCCTACTATCACACCCCTCGGGGTGTGTGAGATGAGAACCAGATAACACCACCTTTGCGACCACTTTTCTATTATTGCGCTTCAAACTACCGGGGAAACCTCATGTATAGTCTTAAGATTACACCGCCTTCTTTGGCTGCCTCAGCACTGGCGCTACTTTTAACGCCCTCTCTAGTACTTGCTCAGGGCGGAACCATAGGTGATATCAACAAACCCGCCAAAGAAGTGATCATCGAACCGGAGAAAAAGCCCATAGAGGCCAAAGCAGCCGAAATTGACACCGAAAGGTTCGAAATAGGTTTGCATCTCGGGGTTTTAAACGTCGAAGATTTCAATGCCAACCTTTCCACGGGGCTGTCTTTCACATGGCGCCTGATGGATGGGGTACTTGCTGAGCTGCGGTACACACAAGCTACGACTGAGCGAGCCACGTTCGAAGAGCTGGCAGACCAGGATTTCTTAGCGGATTCCGATAGAAAATTCAGTGCAATTGAAGTGCTCGGTGGATACCGAGTGCTAAATGGTCGATCATTCTTTGGCCGAAGCGCTAAAATTGACTCGGAACTCTACCTGTTAGGCGGACTGGGCCAGGCAAGCTTTGCCGGTAACGACTCAGTTTCGTTTGTTTTCGGGGCTAGCTATCGCACCGTTTTCACTGATTTCATCACTGTAAATGTTGATATTCGCGACCATATGTTTAATCGCGAATTCATAGGCGACGACAAGCTAACGCAGAATATCGAGTTTTCGCTTGGTGTTAACTACCTATTTTAATGGGGTAACTCGTTTTAGAGGGCGCAATTAGGCTAATAAGGCCGCGGCCCCGCAATTCGGTAATGGCGTCGCCCCTCGCTTGAGGGGAGCGGCCTAGTAAACAGCCATGCTAGACCAGAAGGCAGCGAGCCTTCCGCTGCACGCGGCCCACCTGATACCAAGGCCTGCCGGTTAGCGCAGAGGCTAAAATCAATTATTAGCGGTGCCCTTAAAACAGATAGTTCACGCCGAGACTGAAACCACCGTTATTTACCGTCTTATCATCGTCACTCAAATTTGAATCGTAGGTGTAATTGCGGTAGTCCAGCTTAACAATATAGTGGCGATTGAATGCCACTTGGTAACCCGCACCCAACGTGTAGGTAAAGCTTTCTTCGCCGCCAAAGGCCGTATCACCCACACCACCTACAACGTAAAACGATGCCAAGTTTGCGTCGCCACCTTTAAAGGCAAATTCGGATTGAAATATATTCAACCCAACGAGCAAGTCAAAATGGCGGAAGTCTCTATCGGCCCCGCCGAATAATTGACCTGACTTTTTTCAAAAGATGACAAATCTGAGGTAGCCTGAAAGTAGTTCACCTGCAGAAAAAATCTTCCGTCGCCTTAAAGCTACCACTCACACCAAACGTTAGCTCGCTGCCAAAATCTTCTATATTGATCATGCCTGCGTTCACACCAAGCTCAAATACCTCGTTATCCACGGAGCGCAAGCCCCCAGCAAACACTGACGCACTGACAATCGTTGAGGCCAGTAAACAGGCTTTAAACTGTCGACCTAAAAGAAACTGTTGAATCCAATTTTCCATGTAGCAAGCTCCACGTCGTTGCTGTCTGTGGTTACCGTATACGAACGGTATTCAAGGCGAATAATAAAGTTGCGGCCCAAATAATAGTTCCCGCCGAGCCCCCAGTTGGTGTAATCGGATTGTTCAATATCCAATGGCACCAATTTGGGCTGTGAATCAATTTCCATACTGCCTGCACCCAAACAGTAAGTATGGTGAAAGCCGCCATTGTGAAAATGGTTCCAACATTGCGTTTAAGCCGTAAAAATCTCCGCGAATATCTTCACCGTATACTTTACCGTACTCGCCTTCTGCGGCCAGCCAACTTAAAAAACGGTAACCGGCGTTAGCACTCCAAAAATCAGAGCCCTCTAGCTCACCCTCGGCAAAGCTGCCAAACGAAAAGCCTACCTGAACACTGTTTTCTAGGTAATCACCAAAACTGACGCTGGGTAGATCGGCGGGCTCACCGGTTTTCCTGCATCGTACGAGAGATTTGAGCCGCACTTACCCAGCCGGTTCGCCCGTTCTGTAAACGTATTTCATACCAATCAGGGCGGCGCGCAAGAATATCGACCGTTTCGCCCTGCTCAATGGCGTAAAATACGGGGTATCCACGACCGGGGCCAGAGTGAACGTCGGCATAGGGATCTATAATCGTGAGTCGATGGCCGGCATCCTCACCCTGCTTCTGACCATTACTACGCTTGAGCAAATTAGAAAGCAAGAAGCAAGCCAGCAATTAGCTTAGGTAAATCTTTCATCGATGGTCCTTGTAATAAAGGGCTATAAAGTGCCGCCATTGTAGGCTTACCGGCACTTACGATCACGAAGCAATGCTTAGATTTGTGACTTATTTTTGTCAACCGCCCCCCTGGCCGTAAAAGAGCATGGGCCGCCTATTGTGAATTTCCTATGTGAATCTCCAAATTGCCTACTAACAACGGGCCACATTACCAAGAGATAACCCCTAGTACCTCTAACCCACAAAACGCCTGCAACGGCTGAAAAGGTTCACGGTTTGTCAAGATCGGCTCTCGCTCAGCAAATCCAGCATTGAAAGCCCAGTTCATTGCGGTATCTCCGGGACATTATTAAGGACGGCTATTTCAACGTGTACCTGTTGGCCATTGGTGATTCGAATAAGCATTTTTCGCTATTGTCTTTTCATAGACGATATAATTTGACGGCCCGTTAGGCGAAATCGAGCGAATCATTCAAAATTGGACAAATACATGACCGATAACCCAGCGCAATTTGGACGAAGCTTTTGGCTAGCCATTCGCCCAAAAACCCTGCCAGCGTCCCTTAGCCCGGTGATATTGGGCACTAGTTTTCGTGCCCGCAGAACAACTGAATTGGCTGCTGGTTTTTTGTGCTCTGGGTTGCGCACTGTTTTTACAAATAACGGTTAACTTAGCGAATGATTTTTCGACGCAAAAAATGGGGTTGATACCAACGCACGGCTTGGCCCCATTCGGGTAACCCAAGCCGGTTTGGCTTCGCCATCAATGGTTGCCGCCGGTATTGGCTTTTTTGTGGTGTTAAGTATTACCTGTGGGCTGATTTTGGTTGCCCATAGTGACCTTTTACTTCTGGGTGTTGGAGGGCTCTGTATTTTGGCCGCGCTAGGCTACAGTGGGGGCCCAGCCCCGCTGGCCTCAATGGGGCTTGGGGAAATAGCCGTATTAATATTTTTGGCTGGATAGCGGTACTGGGTAGTTTTTATGTGCACACACAAACCTTGAACCTGCAGCTGTTTTTGCTCTCAAGCTCCCTTGGCTTAATTTTGGCGGCGGTCATGCTGGTAAACAATATTCGTGACATCCCCACCGATGAGCAAGCCGGAAAACGTACCCTCGCGGTACGACTGAACGACCGCAATAGCCGATTCCTGTACCTAGGCTTATTAACACTGGCTTATATTTTACACATTTGTGCATTTACGACATTGAATACAAAAACAAACCTGATCAGCGCACTTATTCCCTTAGCCGTACTTTTGCCATTTGCTCTGAAAGCAGCAAACAATATTTTGCGTTTTCGAGGGAAAGAATTAAATGGTTTGCTGGCGGACACCGCACTTCTTGGGCTCATTTACAGCCTCACAACCAGCGGAGCTTACCTCATAGGTCCTTATCTATAATCCAAAAAGGGGGTTCTCGATGAATTATTATCGAATGATGATATGTGCCATACGCAGTCGCGCGAAAAAAAACAGCTCCGATAATTTTACGCGCTTCACAAGCGTAAACTACCCGCCAAATCGATTAGTTATCTAGACAAAAATTGGGGCAGACGAAGCCTGCCCCACCCTACGTTAGATATTAATGCTTCCACTCTTTGTCAAACTTCAATTTAACCATGAAAACATCGTGTGGCTTTAAGGTTACGAGCAAGTCATCGCGCGTTGTACCCGAATTGGATTTAGCCCAAAGGTCCTGCCAGCTATAAATACTGCTGTTAAAATCTATTTCCCGGCTAGAAAGCTCATCTTTCACTTCCTCATGACGCCAGCGGAACTTGAACTTTGTTGACTCTTTGTTGCGGTTTAGTGCGACCATTGCCCACTCATCATTGGCCAACGGTTTAAACCAAACATCTACACCCTTCACACTTTTTTTGCCTGAGTACTTAAATCCCTGAATGCCCAACTTATCTTGGTCCACGTCTATAACGGCCTTATTCGTCAATATATCTCGTGTAACATCGGACATATTGCGCAAATCGTTACCGGCGATAAGCGGTGCAGCAAGCATGGCCCACATAGAGAAATGTGCACGATCTTCTTCGGTGGTCATACCATTGCCGACTTCCATCATATCGGGATCATTCCAACGACCTGGTCCGGCATGTTTTCGCAATCCATCTTGCATATCCAAAATTTGTAGTACACCCCATGACGACCAAGTTCCGTGGTCATACTCACAATCAAAGCAAGCGTAGATATCGCCGGTTGTTCTCCATAACTGCCCCAGTGGTGGAGCCCAATCCCACGGGTCGTTGTCACCCCATTCACAAATACTGAGGACAATCGGGCGGCCCGTTTGCTTCAAGGCTTTTGCTATTGTCATATAGGCACCCTCTGCCTTCAGACCCTCTGTGGCACACCAATCGTACTTAAGGTAATCAACCCCCCACTCAGCATAGGTTTTTGCGTCCTGAAATTCATAGCCTCGACTTCCGGGTTTACCAGCACAGGTTGTCCAACCGGCGTCCGAATAAATACCCAGCTTCAATCCTTTTTTATGAACGTAATCGGCCAACGCTTTTATACCGGAGGGGAATCGTTTAGGGTCTGCCTGAATATTGCCATTCGCGTCGCGCTCGCCGTGCCAGCAGTCATCTATGTTCACATATTCGTAGCCAGCCTTCTTCATACCACTCTTAACCATCGCATCGGCCGTTGCCCGGATGAGCTTTTCATCCACATCACAGCCAAAGTGGTTCCAGCTATTCCAGCCCAATGGCGGAGTTTGAGTCAGATGTTCGTATTTATCTGCATTCGCCTGAGACAACCCAAAAAACAGGGCTGTGCAGCAGAAAACGAGCGATACAGCGAGCCGCTGTTTTACGCCATTTGACATGAGAAGTACCTCGTATCTAATTGATTTGATGGTTTATTTGATTTTTTATCTTGTGTTTTTTAAGCCAACTTGCTTACTAACACTTGAATATATTAATAGCCGTGATCTTATTTATTATTTCAATGTAACCGATATGCATTTGTCGTGTAATAGTACCAATACTGCGTCCCAAGTTCACCCCTTTTCCCGCAGACGCGTTAGTTCCCGCCAATAGTTAATGTGTGCTATACCCATATAAATGACAGTAAAATTGGGGAGCAATCCAGTTTATGGCCGCGATCCAGGGTCAACAATACTTCGTCTCAGCTGCAATAGTCGCCGCTGAACTGCACAAGGCGATGTTGGTGGCCAGAGAAATTTCGCTTACGGCCAGCAATGCCCGCGCGCTCGCGCTACGTGCAGGACACGGCGCAGCGGGCTTTAGAGCTATTACCGAGTTTATTGAAGAGTTAGCGAGAAAAACCGTAACCGCCTCAAAAGACATCAACGGCGAAGCCGTAAAAATGAGCCGTACCGCCTCGGAAATCGCTCGAACCCGCGATGCCCTAGATCGATTTCACCAAGCCTTTGAAAAAGCAAAAGACTCCCCCAATCTAGCGTCCCTTAAACCGGCACTTGAGCATACTAAAGCACAATTTGAAACCCTAGAAGCCACATTTCACAAACAGATCAACCAGCTCATTGCACGACTTGAAGAGCTTGGCCGTGAGCTGCGTACGGCAACGGTATTGGCGGCAATGTCTCGCGTGGAGGCTTCGGCGTCTGGCAGAGAATTTGAATCGTCTCTCAATGTAATCGCTGAAAATGTAGCTCGAGCAGCCAGTAAAATACAAAAACACGTTAAAAACTCACAGCAATTATTCAGTGAAATCACACTCATTTAAGGGAATGGTCTGCGCATGCTGACACAGCAAATTTTCAGTAACGATAGCCATCAATGGTTTGTGTTTGGTCGAGACCCAGACAAACCTAGCTCTATTATCGATACCAACCAATACATGGTACGTACACGCCATAACGCGCTACTAATGGATCCTGGTGGTATTGAGCTTTTTTCCGCTATGCTCGCCAACGTCGTAAAACAGGTGCCTATACAACAAATTACTCACTTATTTGCATCCCATCAGGACCCCGACATTATATCGTCTCTTGGTCTTTGGGACAGAGCGCTGGATAATGCCACGCTGCATTCTCCCTGGCTCTGGGAAGGGTTTATTCGCCATTTTGGTATGGAAAAAATCACCTACAAAGCGATTCCCGACGAAGGTTCAACGCTACAGCTAGATGGGCTACAGCTGGAATTTGTACCTGCACACTACCTGCACTCTTCAGGCAATTTTCACGTTTATGACCCGCAGGCAAAAATATTAATGAGTGGCGATGTGGGGGCCGCACTTGAATCGCCGGAAGCACCACTTTTTATTGATGATTTGAATCACACACAAAAAAAAATGCAGCTTTTTCATCAGCGCTGGATGCCATCCAATAGAGCGAAAAATGAATGGATAGAGCGTGTAAGAAAACTTGAAATTAACACCATGTGTCCACAACACGGACGCATCTTCAAGGTGACGATGTTCAGCGTTTTTTGGATTGGTTTGAAGCATTGGAGGTGGGTACAGCCGTAGTGTAAGTGACTAGCCGATAACCAAGACAGGAGTCTAACCAGACCTGTAGCGGCTGGACGCTAGTCTTGGTCGCGTGAAATTTTTCCACGAGCACCTTTAACCGCCGACCGGCGCGTCTTGCCTTCTAAGCGCCTGCGTACAGAAGACTTCGTTGGCCGCGTCGGTACCCGATTCTTAACCTTTACTGCAGCCTGCAACAGGATCTCCTGCAACCGCGAAATAGCATCCTGTTTGTTTGCTTCAAGCGTGCGGAAACGCTGGGCTTTAATCACAATTTCTCCACGACTTAAAACGCGCTTATCTCCGCTCGCCCGAAGC
The DNA here is from genome assembly GCF_014218805.1 of Teredinibacter franksiae. Classification (NCBI taxonomy): domain Bacteria; kingdom Pseudomonadati; phylum Pseudomonadota; class Gammaproteobacteria; order Cellvibrionales; family Cellvibrionaceae; genus Teredinibacter; species Teredinibacter franksiae. The sequence goes on from NZ_JACJUV010000007.1 coordinate 7,573, forward strand.
TTTTGTTTGATGTACTCGGGCAAAGGCACTTTCTCAAAGTCAAAACGTAACTGTACCGCAGACGAAACTTTGTTGACGTTTTGCCCGCCGGGCCCCTGAGCGCGTATCGCTGTTATCACCAACATACCTTCACTCAATGTGAAAGTGCTTGTAATACTTAACGGGAGATCAGTCATAACGACACAAATAATGAATATACCGAGCCATTTGCAAAAAGGCTCTCGCCTAGAGTAGTCTAGCTCTTTTTTGAGTAGCGCTTCCGGCTCGCGGTTTCGATCAACAGGGTTAAGAATGTAATCATGAAAAGAGCGAATGCCGCTTTTGCACAATACCGTAAAGCCTTCGTTTACCAGTTGCTGCAGAACCACACTAGGCGTTTGGGGGTGTGCGGGCGTTAGGCTG
>NZ_JACJUV010000009.1 GCF_014218805.1 Teredinibacter franksiae
CCTTAACCCCTTAACCTCTTAACCCCTTAACCTCTTAACCTCTTAACCTCTTAACCTCTTAACCTCTTAACCTCTTAACCCCTTGTTCATTCAACTTGTACATTACCGTATACGGCATATCCTTTGCTACGAAATAATTTGTATCAAGGCCTCCCCTATATATTTTTTTGCTCGTCATACGAACAAAAAAATATCAACATTGCAGTCAACGCCATCGATTTTATACACCTTTCCGTTTAACGACTTATCGGTAAAAATTACGCCGTAAACTTAATTACCATTTAGTTCACTGTCAACTTCCTTCACTCTTCCCATATCGTCACCAATCACTGCTACCTTACCATTTGTACATTTTAGTGCTTGCTTGATTTGAAATTCAAAATTTTCAGTTCAGACTTTAATGCCTGCGGTCACATAATCTTTATAGGTACATAAGCAGCCAAAAAACCCTCATCTAGCACCTAAAAATAAAGTCTCAAGCGCAGTTTTTTGATTTGTTCTGGAATTTACCCTGAGTGAGTTATAAAACACATAAGATTTGTAATAAAAATAAAAAATGCATCGTTTTTTTTTGGGGGGGGCTGGTTATTTTCCAGCTGTTGATCAACTCGCTGAACCTCAAAAACCGATTAAGGTTATATCTAGAACGAGATCAAGCAAAGAAAACATACGGGCATGCTACCTTGGCATTGCTCTTAATTGTTCATATACTAGCAGGCCACTAATAATCAGTACGCGTCACTTAAAGCCTGTAAAGTAAACGTCATGAAAACGACGCAAAAAAACTTTGTACAGAAAAACAGCATTTAATTCGTAAGATAGCCGTGCAGCGAGTACATGATGGTGAAACAGCGGCCGAAGTGACACTAGACTTGCACCACTTTGACGGACACTAAGCATTTACCATTCTTAGCTTTTTGTATTGTATAAAAATTCATTTACCCTTTAATACGATAATTTTGCTACCAACGAGCTCCAAACTTCATGTTAGGGAACCTCAGAGACCTTTCGGCTTAAGCTTCCTGCGCCAATCCACCTCCTACGTACACAGATAGCTGTGCACAATCTGAAGCCCGCAATTACAAGTCGATTTTAACCGTTATTAATTGACCTCCGTACTCCAAGTGCAACTCAACACAATAGATGTGTCTCAGCCTACCTCTCAGTTATTCCGCTGCACTCTAGGTGTATTAAGGAATTCTCTCTCTTTAATTTATGGCACTTCGATGCCCAGTAAGCCCTCAGCATTCATTCTTACGGATAAATTCCCTTAATTTCTACTTACTCAGTGGCTTCCTAACTCGCTGTTAATAAAAATGAATTTCCCAAGGCAACTTAGGTACGAATTCATGAAAATATGCCCTCAAGTTGATCCACTCCTCGCGCCACCCCAGACTCGGGCGCCATCAGAAAAGGTAAGCGCGTCGTCATTTAATTAAATAGTTTCTTTCGGAGCTTATCCTCAAGTTCATTCTTTTGCTTATCCAACTCGCCTTCGAACTTAGCTTTCGACATTTCTTCGACGGATTCACTCTTGCCATCGGCAAGATCCTGCAGCTTGCTCCAATCTCCAAGTTTTGCATTACCTTCGCCCTTTTCCTCGCCTGCCCTTAACCCCAGCTCTTCTGAAGCTCGTCTAATTTCTTCCGGCCTTCTGAGCCCGCACTCGCCATCATCGAGTCGCGTATCTTTTTGTCCAAATCCGACCCTAGTGAAAAGTCAGGGTTATCCAGTACACCAGCAATACCGGCATCCATTTTTAGACTGGTCAATTGGTTAAGCGTATCTGCAACGCCCTCGGTGAACTTGTTGGTACCCTCCATTTTCAGCACCATGTCAACCAAATTGATAACCCCCTTACCATCCAGTAAGCCGTCGGTAATTTTAAGAGCCCCCACACTATTTAGACTTGCTTTTGTCAGTTCGCCATTCAATACATTTTCGCTGAGCAGTGGCAGTTGGTCTAACAGCACTTTTTGTAGGTTCCAATTTTGATTAGCTTTTAAACCCGTTGCAGCCAGCCAGAAGTCACCGTTCACCGCCAGTGACTGCCATGCGGCAGTATTCTTTGAATCCACAGAAAACGTAGTCGCACGACCAAGAATGTCGTGATCGGTTGTTATATCCTTCCAATTAGAGTTAAAACCCTGACCTTGCCATTCCAGCGACACATCCGCTTTCCGAATTAAAAAGTCGGGTAGTGCACTGGCATCTGTAAATTCCACCCAGCGCCCCTCTTCCGGCCTTTTACTTGCTCCACTTCTTTTTTACTCTCCAGCATTGGTACTACCAACTCATACGCTGACAATAGGCGTTTACTCCACGCTCTGGCCTGCTCGCCAAAAACTAACGCTGTAATTTCGGAAAGTGCTGCCATATCGCCGGCCAGCATTCCCTTTAGCGTGTTGTAATCTTCACTAGTAGCTGTTTGCAATGCCGCAATATTTTTTGATAAGTCTGCCTGAGCGTCTTTTGCACTTTTGCGAAAATTATTGATCTTACTTTTTTCAGCATTAAGCGATTTTTTTAACGATTTAAATTCATTTTGAGCGGCTAATAAGTCTTCGGGATTTTTGTAATCTTTTTCGGTTAACTGTTTAATTTTATCGCTGTAATCCTGGAGAACTTTCTCATCGGGAAGCTGTGAGAACTGTTCTTTTAGTTTTGCGTCGTGAGCTGAATAGCTAGCTTTTACTGCTTCTTTCGCTTTGTCGGTCTGCAGTGGTATTTTCGCTATCACCTCATCAACCGAGGGCAACTTCACATCGAACCCCATACCGGTTTCAGCCTCTTCAGGGGCATCACTTTCCACCGGCAGGTATACCTCACCAGCCTTGCTACGCTGACTATCAAAGCGAACGCCCGTCACGGCCAATTCATCAATTATGATTTTTTTCATTAGTAACGGCAAAAATTCAATTTCTGCTGTTACTGATTCCAGCTGTACTTGGTTGTGGGTTGGCTTGGCCGGATCGGTTATTTGAATTCCCGACACCGTTACCCCAAAAGGTGAATAACTGTGGCTAACGCTACTTACATTTACCTCTGCTCCTACGGCATCTCCAGCAACGGCTTCAATGCCCTTTGCTATCCAGCTGTCTACAAAAAAATGTGTTACCGCTATAAGCAGCGCGATAACCCCAACAAAAATACCTAATCCACTCCAACGAATCATTTTCATATTTTCACTCCCCAAGCCCGGTCATTCGCTGCACAAGGGTACTGGCACGTAACATTTGTACAATTTTCCATTTACTTATTGCCGACAAAAATCTTTCTCTATACTGCACAATAAGCAGTTTACTTAACACCAGAACGACAGGAGCCACCACTAGGCTCACGACCAAACTACCCATTGTTAACGTGTGGTTAAACTGAGTGAGGCGGCCCAAGCCAGAGCTGTAGAGCGACTGCCATAAGGCCTGCGCAGATGGCGCAGAAAGCAGGCTTTCCCCTACACCGATGAGCAGTGGGTCGAAAAGCATAGCCAGCCCCGAAAAGAGGGCTACCGCGAGAACAAAGCTGGCGATATTCACACGAAAAAACAGCACAATGAATAAAATAATGAGATTGTGCAGCCTGTATAGCGGGGTGATGCCCACTATCATGCCAAGCATAATGGCGAACGCTATCTGCCATGGGTTGGTTTCTGAGCTGATTATTTTGAAAAACTTGACTAATAAGTGCACAACAGCCTCCGCTACCGTCGAACGATATTTAAAGCACCCATGGAAAAGGCGCCGGACTCAGAAGGTATAATAGCTATCTAGGGGAGGTCGCGCAAAGTACGGTGGCCATTACATTGAATACCGCCACGAAAGGCCTGTTACAAAGCCATACGTAACTGGCTGTTAAGCAAGATGGAAGGACCAACAGGCTTCGTCCCTGAAGCCAAATATACTTTCCTTGTAATGTATCCGAAGGATGCCGCCATTCAAGTATAAACAGACACGTATAAAATCATCCCTGACGCGTCACTTGCGATTGACTGTTGCGGATGAAATCCATAAAACAGATCGGTTCCTTAGCAGCACGTTAAGGCTAAATTAAACGCCCTAGGCTGTATGTGGCAAAAACACAGCCATGTTAATCTGGCGCCACAAGCGTTGTTCCTATGCCACAGATAAATATGCCTTTGTAACTCACCTAACAGAACAGCATTTTGCTACCTTGCGTTTGCGGAAGGAGCAGCGTATAAATACGCACAAATCTTGTCGGAGTGCTCAGTAATTTACTGGCTGAGATCGCATCAGCGGGATCCGTGGAACCTGATCAGGCTATACCTGCGAAGGGAGCAAGAATAAACCGGTAAAAAAGCAACGCTTGAGTTGAATGCGTGCTCCACTTACACAAAAAATCTGACCGGTTTTATCTTCACTGCGCACCCCTAATTTATTCTCCGGCACCAACCATTAATCCGTTGGAGAATTCCTATGGCACGCGCTAGTCTTAATAATTTGTCTGTGGAGCCCTTTCCGGGCTCGCAAAAAGTGTTTATTCCAGGGCCAACCACTGCATTAAACGTTGCCATGCGAGAAATTTCATTTGGCCCCCACTGGCACCGAGCCTAACGCGCCGGTGCTGGCATACGACACCTCTGGCCCCTACACCGACCCGTCAGTTCAAACCGATATCCAATTTGGGGGTTGCTCGGCTTCGGCAGACATGGATCGAAAACCGAGACGACTCCGTAGAATTAACGCACAGCGAATCTCATTTTCGTGAACAACGCTTCAATCGCTTAGACCTCGACGCCATACGCTTTCCCTTGCAAGCCTCTATTCGCAAGGCCAGAAAAGGAAAAACGTTTCTCAGCTTCACTATGCCCGTCGAGGCATTGTTACCTCCGAGATGAAATACGTCGCCATTAGAGAAAATTTACTGCGCCAATCACCATTACCCAACATGACCCTCACACAACACCCGGGGCACAGCTGGGGTGCAAATATGCCTATAGCAATAACAGCGGAATTTGTGCGTAACGAAATCGCCAGCGGCCGCGCCATCATCCCAGCCAATATCAACCACCCTGAAGCAGAACCGATGATTATTGGGCGAAATTTTTTATCAAGGTAAATGCCAATATAGGGAATTCTGCCGTAACGTCTGACATTTCCACCGAAGTCGAAAAACTCGTTTGGGCCACCAAATGGGGCGCCGATACCGTTATGGATTTATCAACCGGCAAACACATTCACGAAACCCGCGAGTGGATCATTCGCAACTCGCCCGTACCCATTGGTACCGTTCCTATTTATCAAGCGCTGGAAAAGGTGGGCGGTATAGCCGAAGATTTAACCTGGGCGATATTTCGAGATACCTTAATCGAGCAAGCCGAACAAGGTGTAAGACTATTTCACCATACACGCGGGCTTACTTTTACATTCATATTCCAATGACCGCAAAACGCCTCACGGGCATTGTTTCCCGCGGTGGCTCCATTATGGCGAAATGGTGTCTCGCTCATCACCAAGAGAATTTCCTTTATACCCATTTCGAAGACATCTGCGAAATAATGAAAGCTTACGACGTAAGCTTTTCGCTCGGTGATGGATGCGCCCTGGCTCCATTTACGACGCAAACGACCGAAGCACAATTCGCCGAGCTGAAAACACTCGGCGAACTCACCAAAATTGCCTGGCGACACGACGTTCAGGTAATGGTTGAAGGCCCTGGCCATGTGCCTATGCATATGATCAAAGAGAATATGGCGTTAAACGGAAGAGTGCAGCGCCGCACCTTTTTACACGCTCGGCCCCCTTACAACCGATATTGCGCCGGTTACGACCATTTCACCTCCGGTATTGGCGCGGCACAAATCGGCTGGTATGGCTGTGCCATGCTCTGTTACGTCACCCCCAAGGAACATCTTGGCCTGCCCAATAAAAACGATGTTAAACAGGGTTTAATCACCTACAAAATTGCCGCCCATGCCGCCGATCTAGCAAAAGGACACCCCGGCGCTCAAATTCGCGAACAACGCTATGAGTAAAGCGCGTTTTGAATTTCGCTGGGAAGACCAATTTAACCTGGTCATTAGACCCTGACACCTGCACGGCCTATCACGACGAAACAATGCCCAAAGAAAGCCACAAGCTAGCCCACTTTTGTTCCATGGTGCGGGCCAAAATTCTGTTCAATGAAAATCTCTCAAGAAAATTCGTGACAGTGTTCAGCAGCAGTCCATTACCAATAACAAACAAAATGAGGTACTTGCCGCGCAGGGTATGTCCGAGATGTCACAAAAATTTCGTCGCCACGGCAGCGAGCTATACCGTAACGCTACAAATTCGAAAAAAAGACACCGCGGTTAGACACCTATGAATAGGGTCTGGTGTATTGGTGGCTCCGACAATTCAGGCGGCGCAGGCATACAGAAAGATATTGTTACCGTAAATGCCTTAGGCTGTTCTGCGGCAACCGTAGTGAGCTGTATCACCAGCCAAAATCAGTGTGGTATAGCAATGTTAGAACCTGTTTCCGATGCTAGTTTTATTACGCAAATTGAAACATTACTGGCCATGGGCGCGCCCATGGCCATAAAAATTGGCATGCTGGGTAACGCTCGCAAATTGAAATTTTGGTGAAAGTACTTACCGAACTACGTACAACCGTTCCTGCGTTCGTCGTTGTATGCGATACCGTGTGTTCTGCTAGCGCCGGTGGATTAGAGCCCCACCACCAACTTACGGATTTACGTCCACTACTCGCACTATGTGATTAATTACACTAACACGCTCGAAGCTGAACAGCTATTAAATACCCGTATAGATAATTTTTCTGCATTTGAACGTGCTGGTAAAGCGCTCTTCGCGATGCTTAACCCAATCGCCGTGTCTCATAAAAATACCTATACCCGCATTCTATTGAAAGGTGGACACCTGCCGGCAAGCCCAATTGTGCGAGATGTATTATCGACGCCTCGGGCGTTACGTCGTTTGAATCGGCTTACGTAAATACCCGCTGGAATCACGGCACAGGTTGCACCTATGCCAGTGCAATTACCGCTGCCGCCGCCCAGCATTACCCCTTGGAAGATGCCGTTGTTATTGCAAAAGCCTGCATGCAACAAGCTTTGGAAAATAGCTACACGCTCCTTAGTGAAGATACACAACACACCACCCAAACTGTTGAATTTGGCACCACTCAGCCCCAGGCGTGCCAGAGTCAGCCGCCTATATGCCAGGCTTTCAGGAAAAATAATGACACCCAGGCCTTTCCCCTATAAACCGCGAAGATTTTCGCTTTTACGCGGTGGTTAATTCTTCGAAATGGGTCGAGCGCTTACTTTACGCTGGCGTAAAAACACTTCAGTTACGCATTAAGATTCAGCAAACAATGACCAGCTGGAACGCGAAATATCGCACGCTATAAAGTTGGCAAAAGCCTTTAACGCACAGCTATTTATTAACGACCATTGGCTGCTAGCTATAAAATATGGTGCCTACGGCGTACACCTAGGGCAGGAAGATATTCTCGATGCCCAATATCACCGCTATTCATAACGCAGGCTTACGACTAGGGATTTCTACCCACGGCTATAGAGAAATACTAACGGCGGCGGCCATTAAACCCAGCTACATAGCCCTTGGACATATTTTCCCTACCGAACGAAAGATATGCCCTCTTGCCCTCAGGGTATCCATCGGCTGCGCCAATATCATATATGGGCTTTCCAGTATTGCCCCAACAGTGGCAATTGGCGGTATTAAGCTACATAACCTCGATAGCGTTCTTAACTGTAATGTGGATTCCGTTGCCGTGGTTACGGCCGTAACAGAGTCTATAAACCCCATCGCAACGGTTCATACATTCCGAGAAAAAATCAATGCGTATTTTAATCAACCAAGACAGCGTGGAAGTCAACCACGCAAGTGGTTTGCTGTCGGTACTCAAACTAGCCGAAACCGAGCTTGAAGGCTGTGCCATAGCCATAAACAATCAAGTTATACCCAGTATACGGTGGCAAACAGAAATACTAAAAGAGAACGACCACATTCTCGTTTTCGTGCTATCGCGGGAGGATAAAATGCATTTAAAAATTGCGGATCATACATTTAAATCTCGATTGTTTACGGGCACAGGGAAATTTTCTTACGCCCAAACGAATGCTTGAAGCACTGGCTGCCTCAGGTTCCGAGCTGGTAACACTGGCGGATGAAACGCGTCGATTACGCAGCGCAAGTGACAACATATATCGGCCACTAAAACATGCGGGCTACAAGCTGTTACCGAATACCCAGCGGCGCACGTACGGCAGAAGAAGCGATTTCGCCGCACAATTGGCTAGGGAAGCCATGAAAACCAATTGGATAAAATTGGAAATTCACCCAGACCCACGTTACCTAATGCCCGATCCGATAGAAACATTGGCGGCAGCTGAAACATTGGTACAGCAAGGCTTTAACGTACTACCTTACATCATTGCTGACCCGGTACTCGCCTATCGCTTTACAGGAATGCGGCTGTGTAGCCGTAATGCCACTTGGCGCCCCCTATTGGTAGTAATCAGGGTTTACGCACACGCGATTTTTACACATGATTATTGAGCAAAGTAACGTGCCGGTTATTATCGATGCGGTATCGGGGCACCTAGCCACGCCATGGCGGCAATGGAAATGGGAGCCAGCGCAGTACTGGTTAATACCGCGATCGCCACAGCAAAAAAACCTGCTGCTGTCGCCCGCGCCTTTAACCGCGCAGTAAACGCCCGGCGAGATGCATACCCAGGCTGGCCTACCAGAGCCATCAACTTCGGCTTTAGGCTCCAGCCACTAACGGCATTTTTGCAACTAATGAATCAGCCATTTTTAATGTTTTCACCGCTATAAACTGGGGCGATATTCAACAGCTATCCACGCCAAAACAGCCACCGATGTTGAGCGGGCATTGTGTAAAACAAAACTCAGTACCGCCGACTTTGAAGCACTGCTTTCACCCTGCTGCCGATAACTACCTGGAATTAATGGCGCAAAAATCCAAGCACTTACCCAGCAGCGATTTGGGCACACCATGCAAGTGTATGCACCGTTATCCTCAGTAATGTGTGCAGTAATATTTGTACTGTACTGTGGTTTCAGCAGAAACAAAAACGCGTAGAAAAACCTTGAGTGAGACAGAAATATTGCCGAAGCAAAGGCACTAAAAACAAAAAATATTGATAATATTTTACTGGTACAGGGGAAGCGCCTAAAACGTTGGCGCAACCTACCTTGAGCGGCAATACGCTGCTGAAACCGTACTTTGCCCAAATAGCTATAAGAGGTACAGCCGCTAAACCCGTAGAGTATCGTCAACTTATCGATGCTGGGCTTCACGGTGTATCGCTATATCAAGAAACCTATCACCGTGAAAGCTACGCTCGGCATCACCCTAAAAGGTAATAAAACCGACATGATTGCCCGTCTCGATGCACCAGGATGTGTTGGTGAACAGGGTATTCACAAAATCGGCTTAGTGTTTTATTAGGTTTGGATGATTGGCGAACCGACTCCATCTTTTGCGCCCTGCATTTACGCTATTTACAAAAAGCATACTGGCAAACACGTTTTAGCGTCAGCTTCCCGAGGCTCCGTCCTTGCACAGGTGACTACGCGGTTGAGCAACCTGTAGGCGATCGACAACTCGTGCAACTGATCACCGCTTGGCGATTATTCGACCCCGATCTCGATTTAACACTATCTACACGAGAGGATGAGGCATTTCGCAACGCCATCTGTAGGCTGGGTGTTACGTCTATGAGTGCGGAATCCAGTACGCAACCTGGCGGTTACAGCACGCAAGCCGAATCTCACTTGCAACAATTTGAAATAAGTGACGAGCGTACAGTAAAGCAGGTTACTACAATGCTGCGTGAACAAGGGTTGGAAATAATAACGAAAGATTGGAACTGGTACTAAAAATGGCACTAAAAAAATACGTAATGACTCAACATGAGCGTCTTAAGTTCTCTACAGGGCACCTCTATTAATCCTTACATTCAATTGATGCGCGCAAACCCTCTAAATCATTTATGTTCAAACCCTTACCTTTTTCCATGCGCGATAAATACCCGACTTTCATCAATCGATTGAGTTCCCGTGTTACCGCTTCTCGGTGGGTTGAAATTCGACTGGCAAATTCTTGATGGGTGGGCATTTCCCGAATACAACCCCCTCCTCACTGGTTTCGCCTTTGATTTCAGCCATACGAATAAGCTCCATACGTACACGACAATTTAGCGTGTAACACGTAAATTGTCGTGTACGTATGGAGCTTATTCGTATGGCTGAAATCAAAGGCGAAACCAGTGAGGAGGGGGTTGTTATTCGGGAAATGCCCACCCATCAAGAATTTGCCAGTCGAATTTCAACCAACCGAGAAGCGGTAAACACGGAACTCAATCGATTGATGAAAGTCGGGTATTTATCGCGCATGGAAAAAGGTAAGGGTTTGAACATAAATGATTTAGAGGGTTTGCGCGCATCAATTGAATGTAAGGATTAATAGAGGTGCCCTGTAGAGAACTTAAGACGCTCATGTTGAGTCATTACGTATTTTTTTAGTGCCAGTTTTTAGTACCAGTTCCAATCTTTCGTTATTATTTCCAACCCTTGTTCACGCAGCATTGTAGTAACCTGCTTTACTGTACGCTCGTCACTTATTTCAAATTGTTGCAAGTGAGATTCGGCTTGCGTGCTGTAACCGCCAGGTTGCGTACTGGATTCCGCACTCATAGACGTAACACCCAGCCTACAGATGGCGTTGCGAAATGCCTCATCCTCTCGTGTAGATAGTGTTAAATCGAGATCGGGGCGAATAATCGCCAAGCGGTGATCAGTTGCACGAGTTGTCGATCGCCTACAGGTTGCTCAACCGCGTAGTCACCTGTGCAAGGACGGAGCCTCGGGAAGCTGACGCTAAAACGTGTTTGCCAGTATGCTTTTTGTAAATAGCGTAAATGCAGGGCGCAAAAGATGGAGTCGGTTCGCCAATCATCCAAACCTAATAAAACACCTAAGCCGATTTTGTGAATACCCTGTTCACCAACACATCCTGGTGCATCGAGACGGGCAATCATGTCGGTTTTATTACCTTTTAGGTGATGCCGAGCGTAGCTTTCACGGTGATAGGTTTCTTGATATAGCGATACACCGTGAAGCCCAGCATCGATAAGTTGACGATACTCTACGGGTTGTAGCGGCTGTACCTCTATAGCTATTTGGGCAAAGTACGGTTTCAGCAAGCGTATTGCCCGCTCAAGGTAGGTTGCGCCAACTGTTTTAGGCGCTTCCCCTGTAACCAGTAAAATATTATCAATATTTTTTGTTTTTAGTGCCTTTGCTTCGGCAATAATTTCTGTCTCACTCAAGGTTTTTCTACGCAGTTTATTGTTTCTGCTGAAACCACAGTAAGTACAAATATTACTGCACACATTACTGAGGTATAACGGTGCATACACTTGCATGGTGTGCCCAAATCGCTGCTGGGTAAGTGCTTGGGATTTTTGCGCCATTAATTCCAGGTAGTTATCGGCAGCAGGTGAAAGCAGTGCTTCAAAGTCGGCGGTACTGAGTTTTGTTTTACACAATGCCCGCTCAACATCGGTGGCTGTTTTGGCGTGGATAGCCTGTTGAATATCGCCCCAGTTATAGCGGTGAAACACATTAGAAAATGGCTGATTCATAGTTGCAAAAATGCCGTTAGTGGGCTGGAGCCTAAAGCCGAAGTTGATGGCTCTGGTAGGCCAGCCTGGTATGCATCTCGGCCGGCGTTTACTGCGCGGTTAAAGGCGCGGGCGACAGCAGCAGGTTTTTTTGCTGTGGCGATCGCGGTATTAACCAGTACTGCGCTGGCTCCCATTTCCATTGCCGCCATGGCGTGGCTAGGTGCCCCGATACCGGCATCGATAATAACCGGCACGTTACTTTGCTCAATAATCATGTGTAAAAAATCGCGTGTGCGTAAACCCTGATTACTACCAATAGGGGCGCCAAGTGGCATTACGGCTACACAGCCGCATTCCTGTAAGCGATAGGCGAGTACCGGGTCAGCATGAATGTAAGGTAGTACGTTAAAGCCTTGCTGTACCAATGTTTCAGCTGCCGCCAATGTTTCTATCGGATCGGGCATTAGGTAACGTGGGTCTGGGTGAATTTCCAATTTTATCCAATTGGTTTTCATGGCTTCCCTAGCCAATTGTGCGGCGAAAATCGCTTCTTCTGCCGTACGTGCGCCGCTGGTATTCGGTAACAGCTTGTAGCCCGCATGTTTTAGTGGCCGATATATGTTGTCACTTGCGCTGCGTAAATCGACGCGTTTCATCGCCAGTGTTACCAGCTCGGAACCTGAGGCAGCCAGTGCTTCAAGCATCGTTTGGGCGGAAGAAAATTTCCTGTGCCCGTAAACAATCGAGATTTAAATGTATGATCCGCAATTTTTAAATGCATTTTATCCTCCCGCGATAGCACGAAAAACGAGAATGTGGTCGTTCTCTTTTAGTATTTCTGTTTGCCACCGTATACTGGGTATAACTTGATTGTTTATGGCTATGGCACAGCCTTCAAGCTCGGTTTCGGCTAGTTTGAGTACCGACAGCAAACCACTTGCGTGGTTGACTTCCACGCTGTCTTGGTTGATTAAAATACGCATTGATTTTTTCTCGGAATGTATGAACCGTTGCGATGGGGTTTATAGACTCTGTTACGGCCGTAACCACGGCAACGGAATCCACATTACAGTTAAGAACGCTATCGAGGTTATGTAGCTTAATACCGCCAATTGCCACTGTTGGGCAATACTGGAAGCCCATATATGATATTGGCGCAGCCGATGGATACCCTGAGGGCAAGAGGGCATATCTTTCGTTTCGGTAGGGAAAATATGTCCAAGGGCTATGTAGCTGGGTTTAATGGCCGCCGCCGTTAGTA